>JAJUIX010000030.1 GCA_029267455.1 Enteractinococcus sp.
GGCATCCGGGAATTCTTCGCGTGCTAATGTAGCGAACTGACGGGCATGCTCATTCCAATCAACCTCGACATGCTCGACCGCAAATTCGGCTGAGGTCTGGCTGAAGCCGTACTCATATTCGGGATCAGTCAGCAGCACCCCTAGGAGATGTTCCGAAACGATATAACTATCGGCCTCGGCTTGCGCAGCAGCTAATGCTTCGTGTTCTTCGGGTTGAGCATCCGGAAATTCTTGGCGTGCTTGCTCCAGATATGCCGTTGCATCGGGCTGAGTTGAATTTCCTGGATCTTCTGCCGACGGGGTGTCCTGCGTCGGTGCAGTATTCGTTTCATCTGAAGACCACAGTATCCCGAAAATGGCCGCACCGATGGCCAGCAGCAAGATGATAATTGGCCCGATGAACTGTGGCCATTTTGCTGGCGGCTTGTGCTGATCGTGCTGGGTGGGCAAGAGACTAGGCCTTTCGAATTCGACTGCTGCGCGTTAGAGGTACATGCCCTGTGATTGTTGGCTACCGTCTGGGGCTGCCACGGCGTGGAGATCTCGTTCGCGCACCAAGACATATGTAGTGGCATCGATTTCTACTTCGTGGCGGTCTTCTGGGTCGTATAAAATGGTGTCGCCCAGTTTGACCTGGCGTACGGACGGACCCACAGCGACAACCTTAGCCCAGGCCAAGCGTTTGCCCATCGCAGCGGTCGCAGGGATCACGATCCCGGATGAAGATCGTCGTTCGGTCTGTCCCTTGTCAGGTTCCACCAGAATGCGATCGTGGAGCATACGAACGGGTAGCTGAGTTTGTGGAGTTGAATCTTGAGTAGTCACGCCACCAGCTTACGAGGTTCTGCAGATTGACATGTAGCCCGACGCAATATGAACTCTTGGCAAAATAACGACCTCTCAGCGTGCAATGCACAGGTTGTGGTATTAGGCTAGAGATCGATGCGATACACCCATTCGAATGTTGTTAGTCGGTGGGTATGCTATGAAAGGATTGGAATGCCCAACCCCGTATTTCGTTCAAAGGCTTTTCAAGCTCCGCTAGAACGCGCGAAGCAAGAACAGCACGCTGGTTACCAGCAGGCACCAGGTCAGCAGCCATATGGCTCAGCTGGCTATCCTGGCGCCGACTATCAGGCTCAGCCTGGTCCGTCCAACATCAGCCCAGATCAGCTGGCAAACATGTACCAGCGGCCATCGGCCACCCCGGCTGATACCGGTCGTATGACCTACGCTTCGGTCGTCAACCGCACCAGCCTGGTGTTCTTGATGATCGTGGCCGGTGCCGTGTTCGGCTGGACTTTTGCCAACCCGGTACACAATATTGGCCTGTACTTCCTTGCTGCACTCGTTGGGTTGGTCACCGGCCTGATCAACGCGTTCAAACGTGAACCTTCGCCGGTCCTGATCTCGGTCTACTCGGTCGCCCAGGGTGTCTTCCTTGGTGGCCTGTCGGCCATGTTCGAACTGCGTTGGCCAGGTATTGTCTTCCAGGCGGTATTGGCCACCCTGTCGGTCTTCGCCGTCGTGCTTGCGCTATACCGCTCCGGTAAGGTCCGGGCTACACCAAAGATGACCCGCATCGTACTCGTTGCGATGGTTGGTTACCTGGTATTCAGCCTGGTCAACTTCGTGTTGATGATCACCGGTGTCGTCGATGGCGCCTTCGGTCTGCGTTCCGGCTGGCTGGGGATTGCCATCGGTGTGATCGCTGTCCTGCTGGCCTCCTACTCACTGGTCATGGACTTCACCTCGATCGAAGAAGGCGTCCGTGCAGGCGCGCCAGAACGCTATTCCTGGACGGCAGCCTTTGGTCTTGCGACCACCCTGGTCTGGATGTACGTCGAAATCCTGCGCATCCTGGCTATCTTCAACCAGGACTAATCACGCAGTAGAAGCCCTAATTTTCTATAATGATGGCCGGACCAAATGGTCCGGCCATCATTGTATTCTGAAGGAATATAACGCTTGAGACGAACGCGACGGACTACGCTAGACAGCAGCGATTGTGAAGGAGACTATGTGACGACACCATCAACGTCGTCGGCGGGGAACGAGCACCCCGACGGTACAGAACATCAGGGCTCCGTCGCGTCGCGCGTACAAGAAAAACTTGCGTCAGATATCCCGTACGGGATCGTGGTTGCCGCAGCGTGGTCATGGCGTGTGCTGTTGATTATTACGATGTCGGCCGTAGCGGTTTGGTTGCTATCACATGTCTCCCTGCTGGTCATTCCGTTGCTCATCGCAGCACTGCTTGCGACCTTGCTGCAACCGGCCCACCGTTTGCTCCTGAAGCTCAAATTTCCACCGGTGTTGTCTTCGTTGACGCTGACCGTCATCCTCGTGCTGGTCGTCGCAGCACTTCTCACATTGGCCGGCCAGCAGCTGGCCGTGGGGTTCGCCACGATGCAGGCTTCCGTTTCGAGAGGTATCCGCGACTTCATTGCGCTGGTGGAATCGTGGGGACTGTCATTTGAACAGCTGGATTACCAAGCGCTCCTAGACGATGCCGTGTCAGCCCTTCAGGCGAATTCCGGAGCAATCCTTTCAGGAGCCCTGGGTTTTGGTTCCACCGCGACCAACATTGGTGCCGGGATCGTATTAGCGCTGTTTGCGCTGATCTTCTTCCTTAAAGACGGACCGAAGATCTGGAACTTCTTACTGAACTTCGTGCCGAAAAAACACCGCCGAGCCATCGACGGGGCAGGCTACGCCGGCTGGGGCGCACTCGGCTCATACGTGCGAGTCCAGATCTTTGTGGCCTTCGTTGATGCGGTCGGCATCGGTGTGGGCGCTTGGCTCCTCGGGGTGCCATTAGCCATGCCCCTGGGCGTCCTGGTCTTCCTCGGCTCGTTCGTCCCCATTGTCGGAGCGGTGTTGACCGGAGCGGTTGCCGTCCTCCTTGCCCTGGTAGCGAATGGCTGGGTCAACGCATTGCTCATGCTCGGCGTGGTGCTGCTGGTGCAACAGCTCGAATCCAACGTCTTGCAACCCTTCGTGATGGGCGCGGCCGTCAATCTCCACCCGTTAGCGGTCTTTCTCGCCGTATCAGCAGGGGTGGCAACCTTGGGGCTGGTTGGTGCGGTCTTTGCCGTGCCGGTGATGGCGTTCATCAATGACTTCGTCAAGTACTTGTCACGAAAACCCTGGTTAGATGACCCTGACCCTGAGCCAGCGCACTACCCGCCCGACCTCGACCCCGACTCAGTACCAGAACAGCCAGCTTAGAGACCATCCACCATCCACATTGTGCAGGAGTACACCGTTGCAAACCATCGAAACCGGTTCCCCAGTCGTCCGATACGAAGATATCGAAACAGCCCGCGAGACCCTCAAGAGTGTCATTTCTGAGACCTCGATGGATCACTCGCGTGCGCTGGGACGAATTACCGGTTCCACGGTGCACCTGAAATGTGAAAACCTCCAGCGGGCCGGTTCTTTCAAGGTCCGTGGGGCATACGTTCACATGGCTTCCCTGACTGAGGAACAGCGCGCCAAAGGCGTCGTGGCGGCATCCGCTGGCAACCACGCCCAGGGGGTGGCATTAGCTGCATCGAAGCTTGGCATCGAAGCGCGCATCTACATGCCGCTCGGTGCAGCCCTACCGAAAGTACAAGCCACTCGAGATCACGGTGCGACGGTCGTGCTGGCTGGTAATAACGTGGATGAATCCCTGGATTTAGCCGCCCGGTACGCTGAAGAAACCGGCGCGACGTTTATCCACCCGTTTGACCACCCCAAGATTGTCGCAGGCCAAGGAACCGTGGGGTTGGAAATCCTTGAACAACAACCCGATGTAGATACCGTGGTGTTGAGCATCGGTGGGGGAGGGCTCCTGGCTGGTACTGCCATCGCGTTGAAGGAACACGCTCGCCGACAGGGCCGACACATCAACGTGGTCGGGGTGCAAGCTGAAAAAGCCGCCGCCTATCCACCATCGTTGGTAGCGGGCAAACCGGTCTCGCTGGATAATGTCGCGACCATCGCCGATGGGATTGCGGTCGGACGGCCCGGGGATGTGCCTTTTGCCGTCATCAATGAACTCTGCGATGAGGTCGTCACCGTCACCGATGACGAGATCGCAGCAGCCATCGTCTTCTTACTCGAACGATCAAAGATGGTCGTGGAGCCTGCTGGTGCGGCACCGGTCGCCGCGTTGATGACCGGCAAACTGCAGGAAGTTGGTATCGAATCGGAATCCACCGTCGCAGTGCTATCCGGCGGAAACATCGACCCGATGCTGATGTTGAAAGTCATCCAGGTTGGTCTCGCCTCGGCAGGGCGTTTCCTCACCGTCAAGATCGCGCTGCGGGATCGGCCCGGTGAGCTGCAGACCATCTCCCGCATCATTGCAGAAAACGACGCGAATGTGACCCGCGTGGATCACTCACGTGTTGGAGCAGGCCTGACAATGGGCGGCGTCCACATCACCATCGACATGGAAACCCGCGGCCGAGACCATTCCGAACAGGTCCTAGAGAGCCTGCGCGAAGCCGGATACGAAGCGATGGTGCAGCACTAAACTGGCGATGGTGCAGACAGCGTCGCCATCTTGGATTTTTCCATCAGCCCCGTCATCGACGAAGTGGACCTCACCAGCTGCTCGACCACCGGATGGCCTGAAGGATTCCGGTGAACATGCTCGCTGAATTGACTCATCGACCAATCTGGTTGCTGAGAACCCAAGAGCAGCTTGCTTGCGTTAATGGCCTCGATGACTTCCAACAAAATGCGGTCTTGTTGTTCTACACTGCGCTGGCCACGCAGGGCTAAGCCAAGGTCATCTTGGAGAGTAGCCAAAGCATCGGTTGCCACCAACCGGTAGTCTTTAGAACTCCCCGTCAAAATACCCTGACGCGCGAATTCTTCCAAGAGACCCTTGAGCGGATCAAGTTTCTTGTTGCCAAGGGCAGCAGAAACGCGTTTATTGTGGAATTTATCGATGTTCTTGAAGACATCATTGAGCCCGACGGCGGCGGGGGTATGGTGTTTATCAACCCGGATGAGCGGATTGGATAAATCCCAGGACTTGGTCGCATCGGCGGGCGCAAAAGAAACGGTCGAGGTGCGTTCAAACTCGATCAGCGTCAGTGCCGTCCGGGCGGCGACAAAGAGCGAGTCAACCTCGGTTATCCGTGAACGGTGCGGGACGGTTAGCAGCAGAAATTTTTCGATGTTCAACACACCACCAGGCTAACACCAAAACCAGAGTTTTAACGGGGAAAGGTGGCCTCACATTAGAAGAGAGGCCACCTTTTCAAGTCAAACGCTCTCAGCGCGCCGTCGTTGGAGCGCATCGGTCCTAGGCGTTATAGGGCACCACGGAGAGCAATT
Source organism: Enteractinococcus sp. (assembly GCA_029267455.1). GTDB lineage: Bacteria > Actinomycetota > Actinomycetes > Actinomycetales > Micrococcaceae > Yaniella. The sequence goes on from JAJUIX010000030.1 coordinate 5,338, forward strand.
CGACCTCGATATCTTTACCATTGGGAGCCTGATAGCTCACCGTTTCGCCGGCTTTGCGACCTTCGATGGCGGAGCCTAGTGGCGAGGCCATCGAGTACACTTCGATATCCGCTCCTTCGGCGATTTCGCGGGAGCCGAGTACGAATTTCATGTCGTTGCCGGCCAGTTTGCATTCGACAAGCATGCCAGGTTTCACGATGCCATCATCTTCGGCTTCTTCGCCCACTTCTGCGTTTTCGAGAAGCGCTTTGAGCTCCTGGATGCGTCCTTCGTTCTTGGCCTGCTCTTCACGTGCAGCGTGGTAGCCTGCGTTTTCTTTGAGGTCACCCTCTTCACGTGCCGCTTCAATACGGTCCACGATCTCTTGGCGATATGGGCCGGAAAGGTAGTCGAGTTCGTCTTTCAACCGGTCATATGCTGCTTGGGTCAACCAGGGGGTGCCATTCGTGTTGGCCATGCCGGCCTCCTTACTTTCTCATTCATCAAACTAAAAGCCCCGCGGCACCATATATGTGCGACGGGGCGACAGTTCTGGAATATACCGGACTTTATCATAGCATCGAGCCGGCTCGAGACGACAAGTCCCGCTGCGCGCTAAACCAAGCTGCTGAGATTAATAATCGCGAAGGTTCGAAATATTCGGGGCTTCTTCTTCCTCGACGTACCAGCAGGTTTCAACCTCACCGGAGGAGCCCAATTGATCGGTGCGCAGATCTGTCTCGTAGTACTTCGTGAGGTCTTTACCGGCTGCGTTCGGGTCCTCATCAGGCCCTATGAACACTGTCTTATAGCCGGCAACCGCGGCGGTATCCGTGCGGACTCGTATCGCACATCCCACGGTAGCTTCGGGTTCTTTGGTGACTTCGAACTCCACCCAGGCTTCAGACTCGTTCTGGATGTCATAGCCCACGGTTTTATACGCGAGCATACTTGAGCTAGAAGAAAAAGCGAACCAAAAGGTCATGGCGACGGCGCCGATGAGCGCAATAATGGCAATAATACGTCTCGTTTTTGGAGAAAGACGAGACTGTTTGGCGCCACCATACCGTGTCGCTACACTATTGTCGGCAGAGGCCGTCGCCTGATTCGCATTCGAAACCATATCGGGCTTTAGCCTAATACAGCCGACATCGCGGTCCGAATTGTGTCCGCCGTCAGCGGCACAAGTCAGTAGCCAAGGAGTCCTTGTCATGTCGTCGAATCCCCAGCTGTCACCTGACGCTGATACAGAGTTGCCTGATTCAACCGGTTTACGGTTGTTAGCGGTGCACGCCCACCCGGACGATGAAGCCTCCAAGGGGGCAGCAATGATGGCCGCATACGTCCACGCCGGGGCTCGGGTCATGGTGGCAACTGCTACTGACGGTTCCCAAGGCGACATCATTAACCCGCACTATGGCGAATCAGTGCGTGTGGACCGCGACATCACGGCGGTGCGGTTCCAGGAAATGGCTGAATCGGCCAGGATCTTGGAGATTGAACACCGCTGGTTGGGCTTCCGCGATTCTGGCTACCCAGAAGGAGACGACCCCATGGCGAACCTTGAACCGGGATGTTTCGCGGATCTGCCACTCGAAGATGCAGCTGCTCCGCTGGTGCGATTGATTCGTGAATTCAAACCACATGTGCTGGTGACCTATGACGAAATCGGTGGCTACCCGCACCCTGATCACTTGCGAACGCACGCCATCTCGATGGAGGCCTACGAGAAATCCGGTGACCCGGATGCTTACCCTGGCACTGGGAAGCCCTGGGAAATCTCCAAGCTCTACTACGACCGCGCCTTCAACCCTGATAAGTTCAAGGCAGTGCATAAGGCACTGTTGGATAACGGCTACGAGTCGCCATATGCTAAACGAATTGAGTGGTACGACAGGGTAGCTGCCGGTGAAGATGATCCCGATGCGTGGCGCTTGACTCATCACGAGGTCACCACCCAGGTCCATGCGGCGGCGTATTTAGAGTATCGGGATGCCGCTTTACGGGCGCATCGATCGCAGGTCGACTCACACGGGATGTTTTTCTTTACGCCAAATGAGATTATCCGGAAGCACTGGCCCTGGGAAGACTACGTCCTGATTGACTCAAAAGTTCCAACCACCTTGCCCGAGAGCGATTTATTCGCAGGGCTCCGAGACACAACGGTAGAATAATCCCATCATGCTCCTCTATACGATTTTTTCCAACGTTGTCATCGCCGGCGTTGAAGACCCGACCCTGCGCGAAGGTTTGCGCGAAGAAGACGTCACTCCCGGCATCGTTGGTTTCCTGGCAACCTTTGCCTTTGTCCTCGTCGCCATCGTCCTCTTCCGGATCATGATCCGCCAGATCCGGCGCGTCAAACTTCGCTCAACCACCGCCGAAGACATGCTCGTTGAACGTAACCAGCCCCAGCTGAGCCCCGAAGAACGGCAGCGGCCAGAAGTGGATGAACTTGAGCAAAGCCAGACCGAAATACTTCGCAAAAAGTATCCCGGTTATCTCGATATGCCCACCCTGGAGGCTCAAGAACCCGACTCCGGTCGCGATGACTAGGATCGGCTAGCGCATGGCCACCTCACCTCTGGGCGCGCTGCGGGTGCCCGACTTCGTCTACCGGTTCTACGAACGACGACTCGCAAGCACTCTGATTCCCGAACAGCTCCCCGGCCACATCGGCGTGGTGCTGGACGGCAACCGCCGATGGGCCAAACAAACCGGGGCCTCAACCGCCTACGGGCACCAAGTCGGTGCAGAAAAAATCCACGAATTCCTCCACTGGGTCGCGGAGTTCAACATCCCGGTCGTGACGCTCTACATGCTGTCGACCGAAAACCTCAACCGCGATAAAGCGGAACTTGAACCGCTCATCCGGATTATCGCCAATACGCTCCGAAAACTCGGCAACGGCCTCGCGGACGGAACACAACTGAAAGTCCATCCGGTCGGAGATTACAGCATCTTGCCGCCCGATCTTGCCTCATTGCTCACCGAAACTGCTGAAGCTACGAAAGATCACGTCGGCGTCCACGTCAACGTTGCAATCGGCTACGGCGGCCGAGAAGAAATTGTAGACGCCGCCAGGGCGTTTCTCATTGATGCTTCGGAAGCCGGCTATACCCTTGATCAAGCCATTGACACCCTGGATGTGGCAGCAATTTCTGATCGCCTCTACACTCGGGGCCAACCGGATCCAGATCTGGTGATTCGCACCTCGGGCGAACAACGTCTCTCGGGATTTCTCATGTGGCAATCCGCTTACTCAGAGTTTTATTTTTGTGAGGCGCTCTGGCCGGCATTCCGCCGAGTAGACTTCATCCGGGCGCTACGTGACTATGCATCGCGTAACCGCCGCTTCGGTGCATAGCGACAGAGTTTTCCACAGCCAGGTGTCAGCCTCTACCCGGTAGTACTTGGGTTGGCTAAGGTGACACACGTGATTCATCTCATTGCTCAGGATCTTGCGGCCGGGACGCTGCCCTTGGCTTCGGTGGTCTTCCTTACTGCCGCCCTTGCATGGTTTGTCTTCTGCGGCATCGTGCTGTGGATAGTAGATGTACGGGAACACCGGCTTCCGAACGCCTGGACGGGTCTGCTATTCGTCGGCGGTGGTCTTCTTTTAATAGCAACGACCCTGGCTGCTCCCGATGAGTCTGTGTTGACGAATCGCGTGGTGACGACCCTGATTGGATCAATGGGGTATCTTTCCGTCATGTTCGTCTTACACCTGGTGACTCGTGCCGGCCTCGGCATGGGCGATGTGAAACTGGCGGCCGGCTTGGGTCTCTACACCGGCTTCATTGGTCTTGAAGCCCTGATTGCCGGGGTGGTGCTCGCCTTCGTCTTTGGCGGCCTCCAGGCGGTGTATCTCGTGCTATTCCGCGGTGGCAAACGCTCCACCAAGATTGCATTTGGACCTGCGATGCTCGCGGCTTGTCTCGGAGTCCTCATCATGTGAAGTGCCTCCCGCACGCTGTGACAACTATGAAGCAACATCGCTGACCACTGCGACAAAGAAAACACAGAACAAGCATTTGTTCATGCTTTTGAGAAAGCACGCTGACTCGCAGGTTATCTTTGCTTCCACCGAGTTTTCACACCAGTACACTGCAAAGCAATTCAGAATTCGTGAGAGGAGCCAGGGTAGTGCGGATTGCAATCATCGGTGCGGGGATAGCCGGGCTAGTAGCGGCGTGCAGCTTACAACGCGACGATCACGACGTCACCGTATATGAACAACGCAAAGATCCCAATGCCGATGGTGCCGGCTTGTCCTTGTTCGGCAACGCCTTCGCCGCGCTAGATACGGTTGGACTGGGAGATACCGTACGCGAGATTTCGGATAACACGTTGCCCACGCTCCGGACCGGACAGCGCACACCCGACGGGACTTGGTTGACAACGATGCCCCACCAAACCGTTGGAGAGTTACACGCCGTGCACCGGGTGACGCTTCACAACACCCTGCTTGACTTGCTA
>JAJUIX010000122.1 GCA_029267455.1 Enteractinococcus sp.
GATCCAGCACATTGAACCGGAAGCCTCCGTAGTGCTCAATCTGGCAGAAGACCACCTTGACTGGCACGGCAGCTTCGATGAATATGCTGCTGCAAAAGCCAAGATCTATGAGAACACCCGTCTGGCCGCGATCTATAACGACGAAGAGCCACGGACCATGCGAATGGTAGAGGAGGCCGACGTCATTGAAGGCTGTCGTGCCATCGGCATCACGACTGATACGCCCGAGCGCTCTATGCTCGGGGTGGTGGACGACATCCTCGTCGACCGCGCTTATTTGGAAAACCGCGCCACCCAAGCATATGAACTGGCGGAGTTTGCTGATATCGGCAAGCCTGCACCAAAACACATGGTGCTCAACGCGCTAGCGGCAGCAGCACTGGTTCGGGCAGTTGGGGTAGAACCCGCGGCCGTGCAAGCTGGATTACGTGCCTATCAGCCCGAACCTCACCGGATTCAAGCGGTAGCCCATTTCCACGATGTCTTATGGGTAGATGACTCAAAAGGCACCAACCCGCACGCAACCGATGCGGCCCTGGCAACCTATGACCCCATCATCTGGATCGCCGGTGGACTTTCCAAAGGCGCGAGCTACGAGGCGTTAATACGCGAGCATAAAGCGCATCTGAAAGCGGTGATCCTGATTGGTACCGACCAGGCCCCAATTCGCGAGGCGTTGCAGCGACACGCACCTGAGGTGCCGATCTACGCCGACTATCTCGAAGACACTACAGTAGAGTTTGCAGACGGTGCAGCGGTGATGCATGAGGTGGTCAGATTAGCCCACCGCATCGCAGAACCCAGCGACACCGTCCTGCTGTCACCCGCAGCAGCGTCCATGGATCAGTTTGCAAATTACAACGTGCGCGGTGAAGCCTTCACTGACGCCATCGCGCAACTGTTAGCCGACATCAATTACCCAGGACACTGAGACCGCTAGACACCAGGAGCATGCTATGACCAACGGTCCACCACCGCGGGTAGCTCGTGTCTGGGATTGGCTCACCGGGACACATTCGACCAAATCCGCCTACTGGATGATCCTTGGGCCCACCCTGGCCCTAACCTTCATCGGTGTGGTGATGGTGCTGTCCGCCTCTTCGGTCGAATACATCGGTGGGGCCGGTTCGTTCGCCTCGCTGAGATCACAAGGTGTCTACGCAGTCATCGGGATAATCCTGCTGTTTTGGATGGGCAAATGGCGCCGAGAAACCTATCACCGGCTTGCCAGGATCATGCTCATCGTCTCCATCGGTTTGCTGATCTTAGTTTTCACTCCGCTGGGTGTGGAAATTAACGGTAACCGAAACTGGTTGTGGATCGGCGGGTTTTCCTTTCAACCAGCAGAAGCTGCCAAGCTCGCGTTTTGTGTTTGGGCAGCCTACGCGCTAACCCAGAAGCTGAAAACCGAAGGATACGGTAAGAAGCTGCTCGTACCTGTGGTCTTTCCCTTTGGAGCCCTAATTGCAGGACTGATTGCCCTCGGGCGTGACCTGGGAACCATGACGATCATGTTGCTTATTATCGCCGCGGTGCTCTACCTGGGCGGTATGCCGACGATCTACCTGGTCGTGACCGCTATCGCGGGTTTGCTCATGGTTATTCTGGCCACGCTAACTTCAAGTAACCGAATGCTACGGATCGACGCATGGTTAGGGAAATGTGACCACCCCACCGACCCGTGCTATCAGTACGAACAGGGGATTTTTGCGTTAGCTTCCGGTGGCTGGTTTGGCGTTGGGCTTGGACAGTCCCGACAAAAATGGTCCTATATCCCCGAGGCCGGCAATGACTTTATCTTCACCGTCCTAGGAGAGGAGCTCGGCCTGCTGGGTGCGTTATTGGTGATTGGTTTATTCATCACACTGGGCATCGGGATGTTCCGAGTGGCCTATAACACGACCGACCATTTCGTGCGGATCACCACCGGGGCCATTATGACGTGGCTCCTCGGCCAGACGTTTATGAATATCGCCATGGTCACTGGACTCTTACCGGTCATCGGCGTCCCGCTGCCGTTCATCTCAGCGGGTGGGTCAGCCCTGCTGATGGCGATACTCGCCGTCGGAGTGGTCTTATCCTTTGCACGACAACAGGCTCAAGAGCTCCAGGATGCAACCCGTCAAGCCCAGGCACCCCATGTACCCGAAGAAAGCGTACAATCGACACAATGACTACGACCATGAACGTCGTCTTTTGCGGCGGCGGAACTGCCGGACATGTTTCACCAATGCTTGCCATGGCCGAGGCGCTACAGCACAAATATCGGGATACCGATATCGACGTTGACGTGCTAATGATCGGCACCGCAGAAGGTATGGAAGCCACCCTCATCCCGGAGGCTGGTTACCGCTTCGACACGATTGAAAAAGTGCCGATGCCGCGCAGTATGTCAGCGGAACTCGTCTCGCTGCCGTTCCGACTTCGCAAGGCCATCAAACAGGCTCGGCGATTGTTGCGTGAACACGAAACCCAGGTCGTGGTGGGTGTTGGCGGTTACGCCGCCACGCCGGTGTATTTGGCCGCCAGGGCCGAAAAGATCCCAGTCATTGTGCATGAGGGCAATGTTCGTCCGGGGTTGGCTAATAAATTGGCCGCCCGCTTTGCTACCGTGGTCGCCTGCGCCTTTGAGGGCACCGATTTGCCCGGTGCGATTCACGTCGGCATGCCCATGAGTACCGAAATCACCGACTTACCCGTTGGGCCCACTATGAAAGCCGAGACTCGCCACTCGTTGGGACTGGATCCGGATAGAACCACCCTGGTCGTCACTGGCGGATCCTCCGGAGCGCTCAATATCAACACCGCGATCGCCGGGGCACTGGATGATTTGCTGGCCACCGGAGCCCAAATTCTGCATCTGACCGGACGCGGTAAAGTTGTCACCGACCAAGCAGGTGAGCCCTTGGAGCGTCCTGGATACACCCAACTGGAATACATCAACGGATTATCTCGCGTCTACCAAGCCGCAGACCTCATTGTGGCGCGCGCCGGCGCCGGCACCGTACATGAAATCGCCGCCGTTGGTTTACCATCGGTGCTGGTACCGCTGCCCATCGGTAATGGCGAACAAGAACTCAACGCGGCGGGTCTGCGTGACAAGGGGGCCGCTGTGGTGGTACCTGACGATTATTTTACTGCTCAGTGGGTTGCCACCCGGCTGCCTAACCTGCTAATGGACACACCGCGGTTAGAATACATGGCTCAAACCGCGAAAAACTTAGGTATAACGGACGCTGCTGAAACTATGGCCACCATCATCTCAGAAACGAAAGTCGCCCGATGACCCATCACACACCAACACTAGACGACATTGAGCACGCCCACTTCCTGGGCATCGGGGGAGTGGGAGTTTCCGGGATCGCGCGCATCCTCGCTTCCCGAGGCATCACTGTAACCGGGACCGACGCCAAAGATCTGCCGGTCATGGACGCACTGCGTGAACGTGGAGCCACCCTGTATGTCGGCTACTCGGCGGATAATATCGCACGCGCCGAACAAGATACCGGCCAGCCCATCGATGCCGTCATCGCTTCCACCGTCGCTGGACCGGAAAATCCGGAACGGCAGGCAGCTGAGGCGGCAGGCATTCCGGTTTATCACCGGTCGCAGGGCTTAGCCGCCGCCATGGAAGGCAAGAAAGTTCTCACAGTGGCTGGGACCCACGGGAAAACCACTACCTCATCGATGGCAGCCGTGACCTTTGCAGAGGCCGGCTATAACCCCTCCTTTGCCGTTGGCGCAGGCATCGCAAATTTGGGTACCAACGCCGACCATGGCACAGGGGAGTGGTTTATCGCCGAAGCGGATGAGTCCGATGGCTCCTTATTGAACTACACGCCAGACATTTCAATCATCACCAATATTGAAGCCGACCACCTCGACTACTACGGCACCGAAGCGGCCGTGCACCAGGTTTTTAGTGACTTCGCAGCACAAATTCGTCCCGAAGGTGCCCTGGTCATTTGCGCCGATGACCCCGGTGCAGCAGCTCTGGGACAACGCTATCGCGATGCCGTAACCGCTGATGCTCCACGCGCTCAGGTGTATACCTACGGGTTGCTCACGAGTATGAATCCAGCCGATAACCTCAACACGCATGCCAAACAGCTCGATATAGCCGTTATTGACATCCAACCCGATGGCGCAGCTACGGGCCAGAAAGTCACCTATCGGTTTGCCGATGGCAGCTACCAGGAGGTGCACTTAGCCACGCCGGGCACCCATAATGCGCTCAACGCAGCCGGTGTGCTACTTGCCGCTGTTCTCGCTGGTGTCCCAGCTGATGCTGCAGCCCGTGGGCTATCCTCATTCACCGGATCGGCACGAAGGTTTGAACACCACGGCACCATCAATGACATCCGTGTGTTTGACGATTACGCGCACCATCCAACAGAAGTCGACGCCGCCATCACCGCCGCCACAAGCTTGGCTGCAGGAAAAAAGGTTCATGTCATCTTCCAGCCCCACCTGTATTCGCGCACTCGTGACTTCGCTGCAGAATTTGCTCAAGCGTTATCGAAGGCATCGACGCTGCGAGTCCTGGATATATACCGCGCCCGTGAGACTCCAATCGACGGCGTGAGCGCTCAACTCATCACCTCGCAGCTATCACCACAACTCACGGCACGCTACCCGCATGCTACCCAGGTCGCCACGCGTGAGCAGGCCGTAGCCTCAGTGGTGCAAGCGGCCACTCCAGGAGATATTATCCTGACGCTCGGCGCAGGGGATGTCAACCAGCTTATCGACGACATCCTGACCGGCCTGAGGGCCCGGAAGCATTAGTGCTATGTCCAAAACGCCGCCCCATGAGCCCTCGGATCACATCAGCAATAAATTTCCTGGCTTAGCCTCCGGTAAAACACCGGTCAAATCCATTTCCGTGGAGCGACCTCTAGACTCTCACGAAAAAACCGTCATTCAGACCCACCTAGACGGTGAGACCATCGAGGC
>JAJUIX010000095.1 GCA_029267455.1 Enteractinococcus sp.
CCGACAGCAAAAACTGCGCACATGATAGCAACTGGCACCCAGTTTGCCACGTCACCGCCGGTGATCATGGTGCCGATCGCCGGCGTGAAGCCCGAAACCAGTAGGCCGAGCATCAGGCCAATGGCCATGCCAGAGTAGCGGACTTTTGCTGGGAACTGTTCTGGGAAGGCGGCGAAGTAAATTCCGTTGGATGCAGCGTAGAAGCCACCCATCATCAGAATTGAGGAGATGAAGATCAGGGTCACGTTGCCGGTACTGATCGCCCATAGGAAGACGAACATCATCAACCCGGCACCGGTGGCACCACCGATAAAGACTGGTTTGCGGCCGATCTTATCTGCCAACAGGGCAAACAGCGGTTGTGTAATGACTGCTGCGAAGTTGGAAGCAGCGATCGCGGCGAGCATGACGGTGCGGTCGACGCCGGAATGTTCGACGGCGAAGGAAAGTCCGAAGACGTTGACCATGGTGTTGATCATTGCAAACGTCGAGGAGAACATAACGCGCAGCAGTGCTGGCAGGTGCTCGCGGAACAGAACGACTAGGGGAACCTGGGGCTCTTCTTGTGCCTCGACGGCTTCTTCGAAGACTTCAGGTTCTTCTAGGTTGCGACGCATCCAAACGGCGAACAGGGTCAGGACGACGCTGATCAAGAACGGGAGACGCCATCCCCAGCTGAACAATTGCTCATCCGGCAGCAAGGCCACTGGGATGAATACGATGGTGGCCAAAACGATGCCGAGCATAATGCCGGAAGCGGTGAAACTAGCGAAGAATGAGCGGCGGTATTCCGGGGCGTGCTCAATCGATAAAGAGGCAGCGCCCGGAGATTCACCGCCAGCCGACAGCCCCTGACACAGGCGCAGGAAGACCAACAAAATGGGTGCCAAAATCCCGATCTGCTCGTACGTCGGCAACACACCAATCAGGAACGTGGCAACGCCCATGAGCAGCAACACGGCCATCAAAGTGTTCTTGCGACCAAAGCGATCACCGAGGTGCCCCCACATGACAGCACCCAGCGGACGGGCAACGTACGCCACACCAAGTGTAGAGATAGACAACAGGAGCGAATTCACTCCGTCGCCTGGGAAGAAGATATGGGAGAAAACCAATGCGGCAGCAGAGCCATAGATGAAGAAGTCATAGTATTCCAGGGCACTGCCCAAGAAACCAGACAGTGCGGCACGCTTGGCCTGGGAAGTCACTGTGGTGGCGTTGCGTACGCGAGGATCAACTCCGGAATTCGGGTTCGATACCTCACGAGCGGTGATGTCAGTAGTCATGAAAATGGTCCTTTCAACACTCCTTGCTGGAGATCACCACCTATTGTGACTGACTACACTAAGCTTTGTCCACGACCTAATTTGTCTATGACTATGTACAAAAAACACATAATCTAGAGGCCTTCGGCGAGGACGTCCTCAACCAATTCGAGAAACGCGTCACGGGCTGCCGAACCGGGTTGTTTTGACCAAGCCAAACCGTGATTCATATACACAGGCTCGCCTTCGAGCGGCAAGAATACCGTTCCTGGTGGCACCACCGGTTCTACCCCTTCCGGTAAATGTGCGACCCCTACTCCGGCGGCTACTAACATCATGCTCATATACGGGTCTGTGATTTGCTGGGAGATAATGGGATGAAATCCCGCTTCAGTACAAGCTCTTACCGTATCTTCGTACAACACCGATCCCGCCCCAATGGGAGGGGTGATAAATCGTTCGTCGGCAAACATCGCTAACTCAACGTGGTCTTCTTCGGCTAATGGATGATCGGCGGGCACGACCATGCCAAACCGTTCTCGAAGCAGCAACCGCGTCTCGGTACGCGTCGAGTCGGTCGGCAGCCCGACGAATGCTAGGTCCATGGTGCCGGCATCTAATTGTGCGATGGCATCTTGCGTCATAACGCGCCCGACCAACGACAATTCAATCTGCGGATAGGTGTCGCGCACAGCACGCGTAAATCGCGGGAGAGTTCTTCGATTCAGTACCCCGGTAAAACCCAAAGTGAGTTTGCCGTAGACGACACCTTCGGGAACTTTCACCGATTGCTGAGCAAGATCGATTTCCTCAAGCACGGCCCGAGCATGCGGCAAAAAGGCGTGTCCGGCGGCCGTCAGCTCAACTGAGCGGGTACTGCGGATGAATAACTCCGTACCCAATGACCGTTCAAGTTTACGAATTACCTGACTCAATGGTGACTGCGCCATCCGTAATCGTATGGCTGCATTTCCGAAGTGCAGCTCTTCTGCAACCGCGATAAACGCTTCCAACCATCGAATCTCCATGCGTAGTCTGCCCCTTAGTCCCGACGTAATACTGTGAGTGTAGCCCCGCGAGCGGCGCTGCGAACAACCTTGCATTCTGTGGCACGCTCTACGGAACTACTGGACGCTTAATAGGTTGCTCGACCACCAGACAGGTCGTAAACGGCACCGGTGGAGAAGCTACAGCGACTCGATGCCAACCACGCCACGAGTTCCGCAGCTTCCTGCGGCTGTCCTGGCCGCCCCATAGGTATTCGCCCCATGAGGCGGTCATGAGTTCGCGGATCCATCTGTTGGTTCAACAGGGTGGAGATGATGGCCGGTGCAATCGCATTGACGAGCACCCCGTCTTGTGCCAGTTCTTTGCCCAGAGATTTGGTCAGCCCGATGACAGCTGCCTTGGACGCCGAATACGCTGATTGAAAGGCATTTCCCTCTTTACCGGCGATGCTGGCCACATTCACAATTCGGCCCCATCTAGCCGCCACCATGTCTGGCCCAAAGTGTTTGCACATCAAAAATACGCCGTCGAGATTCACCCGCATCGTGTGCTGCCACTGCAGGTAATCGGTGTCGGCGAGCGCCGATTCCGGGCCTTGCACTCCGGCGGAGTTGATCAGAATATTCACGGACTTGCCCGCGTCCAACAGCCGGTCCCGTAGGTCACGAACCTGTTGCTCATCGGTGATATCACATTGGTAATCTGCCGCGGGGGACAGATCTACCGTGCGAACCTGCACCCCGCGGTGGCGCAGGAGTTCGGCGCACGCCGCACCGAGCCCCCTACCCCCGCCAGTAATCAGCGCCAACGCATCCTCAGGATATTCGCTGTCTTTGCCTGCGTCATCGTCGGGTGTGATGTCGCTACTCATTGTGACCCCCTAGGTTCAACGAACAGTGTCGGCCGTCGACGATGCTTCAAGCCCCGTGGTAGTAACTTCGTAGTCGGTCACCTGCGCTAGATCTCGTCCTGCAATGTAACCGAAGGTCAGGGCGGGACCAATGTTCACACCACCGGATGGGTATTTACCGCGCATGATCGACACCATGTCATTACCGGCCGTATAGAGGCCAGGAATCGGTGCCCCGTTGCGATCCAGCACGCGGGCTTTGGTGTCTGCGGCAATACCCGCAAAGGTTCCAAACGACCCGGGGCGGATATGGACGGCGTAAAACGGCCCTTTTTCGATCGGCGCCAGGCTCGGGTTCGGGCCAACCGCAGGATCTCCCCCGTAACGGTTGAAGTTGGTTTCCCCACGTTGGAATGCCGGGTCCTCACCGCGCCGGGCGTTCTCGTTGAACTCACGAACGGTTTTGACCAACTGCTCCGGGTCAATGCCTGTCTTTTGGGCTAGTTCTTCTAGCGTATCGGCCTTGATGAGGTACCCGTTGCGAATGTATGGCAGCAGAGGGACCGGAATGGGTTTGGCAAAACCAAGTGGATATTTGCGAACGAACTTTGAGTCAGCGATCTGCCAGGCCTCGACAGGCTGTCCTTCCGGCGTTGCGTTCATCATGCCGTCAACATAATCGAAGTATCCATTGGCTTCATTGACGAAGCGCTTGCCGTCTTTGCGAACGCCGATCGATCCCGGTTTGGCCCGGTCCATGATGTGTGGAAACACGCCGGTGTTGCCGTTGGGGTATGGCACTAGCGATACCGGGCACCAGGCCGCAGCCGAGTACACTTCAGTGTCGAGATACCCGCCCACAGCCTCGGCCAGGTCGGCACCCGAACCGTCTGCTTCATCCGGAGCCAGCGTCCAGTGTTCATTTCCCGTCGGAGTCTGACGGAAATACTGTCGACGACGCTCCACATCCGCAGGGAAGCCACCGGTGGCCAGGACGACACCGCGTTGGGTGCGAATGATGCGTCCCCCATCATCAGTGCCCACGACAGCACCAACGACGGTCCCCTCACTATCGACGATAAGGTGTTGAGCTTCGGTCTTCACGCGAATATCCACCCCGAAGTCTTCGGCCGACTGGATCAGCCGTCCCATCAGAGCGGTGCCGTTAACCAAGTGCATACTGCGACGGTGGGTGGCCATGTCCCAGACATGTCGAATGACCCGTGAAGCTGAATACGCCCATCCCTTGAGAGAAAATTGCGAAGCTGACAAGATCTTTTGCAGATCCGGGCCAGCCATGATGCCCATACCCAAAAATGAGGTGGGATAGTACTGGTTATTCAGTTTCTTCAACGCCGTCTTGGATAACTTCCGAGCATTAATCGGTTTGGGTCCCACCGATCGGTTCCCGGTCCCGGCACCCGGCAAGTGGCCATAAATATCGTTGATCTTCGCGCCGGTGACAAACTGTAGAGCGGTCTTGTAGTGGAAGAAATCCACCATGTGCGGCACCGCTTCCAGGAAGGCGTCGATCATCTCGGATGCCGAGTCGGTGTACAGGTCGCCCAGCACGCCGCGCAGATACGTGCGAAACTCTTCAACGTCTTCATCCACGCCCTCGGCTTTGGCCAGCGATGTACCCGGGGTCCAGGCCCAGCCACCAGATCGCGAGGTTGCCCCACCACAGGCTGCGGATTGCTCGGCCAGAATTACGTCGAGACCGTGGAAGGCAGCGGTGGTAGCAGCTGCAAAACCGCCGGCTCCGCCACCCACGACCAACACATCGGTGTGATCGGTTGGCAGGTGGTCGGGCAGTTCGTCCACGTGATAAATACCAGGGGTTGATTGAGCCAAGGGTTTCTTACCTTCCTAAAGATTAGTGACCGTATTCATCGGCGTCGAGCCGGGCGCGAGAGCCGTTATCGAGCGCATTGATCGCCGCGATTTCAGCATCAGTAAGTTCAAAATCAAAGACGTTGAGGTTTTCTCGCTGACGTTTGGCATTCGCGGACCGTGGGACAGCGATACGACCTTGCTGGACGTGCCAGCGCAACACGATTTGATGTTCCGTTTTGTCATGCCGCTCAGCGGCTTCACGAAGCACCGGGAAATCGGACAGGGTCAAGTCCCGGCCCGTTGGAGAATAAGCGCTCACGACGATGTCGTGTCGGGCGTTAGCAGCCAGGTAATCTGGTTGACCGGCTAACGGATCCACCTGGATTTGGTTGAGCGGGATATTCAGTCCGGCATCAACCACATCCTGCAGGTGATGGGGTTTGAAGTTGGAAACACCCCAGGCTCGGATGAGGCCCGTGTCGACCAATTCGGCCAGCGAGGCGCAGGTCTGGACGTAGGTGCCTAACTGTGGATTGGGCCAGTGGATCAGCATGAGGTCAATGTATTCCAGTCCGGTTTCGCGCAGACTATGCTCTATTCCGGACCGGACGGTCGCCACATCACCAAAGTAGCGATTGACAAGTTTAGTGGTGACGAACAGTTCGTCACGAGGCACGGATGATGCCCGGATGGCTTGACCCACGGCATCTTCGTTGCCGTATTTCTGGGCAGTGTCGATGTGTCG
>JAJUIX010000071.1 GCA_029267455.1 Enteractinococcus sp.
ATGTCGAAGGCTTGGAGCCAGGTGCTAGGAATGACCAGTTCATAGGCGTCGTCCTCCGTCGATCCGGGGCCTCCAGCAGCGTATTCGACCATGGTCTGTTCCGAGGGGAACCCGACCGATGGGACCGAATACTTGGTGCCATCGGGCGTCTCGAGGTAATCGATATTGACATAGACGACCGGATCGACCATGTCCACATGCTCTAAAGCCTCAAGATCTTCAATGTCATCGTCGTCCAAAGCGGGCATGCCGAATTCTGAAGTCGCGCCCTGGACATCCGGGTCGTATTCGGTTGGTTCATTCGCAGTCAACCCGATGCCCGCATCCATGGTCTGGGCTGGCATGACAGACACCATATTCGTATCGCCCATCGCATCGACTTGAGCATCAATGTATTTGTTAATGCCTGCGCCGATACCGGAGGTCATAGTCAGTGTGAAGGCACCAACCACAACCGCTGTTACGGTCAGGAACGTCCGAAGCTTGGTGCGCAGTGTATTCGCAAGTGCGGTGGTAAAAATATCTCGTAGACGCATTAGTTCCCTGCCGAATCCTCTATGATTTGTCCGTCTTGGATGCGAATGCGCCGTGCGCATTTTGCTGCAAGGTCCTCATCGTGAGTAACAACGATGAGCGTTTGTCCCTTAGCGTTGAGGCCGAACAAGATGTCTTCAACCACCGCGGAGGTTTCTGAGTCCAAGTTGCCCGTGGGTTCATCAGCAAACAGAATTTCCGGCGAGTTGATAAGTGCTCTGCCGATCGACACGCGTTGTTGTTGCCCGCCGGAAAGGTTGGTGGCTTTGGCCTTGAGTTTGTCGCCCATCTGTAGCATTTCCAGCATCTCCCGACCCAAACGGTTGCGTTCAGCCTTTGGAGTCCTCGCGATTTTCAACGGCAGGGTGACATTTTCTAACACCGTGTCGTGGGGGTTGAGAAAGAATTGCTGGAAAACAAAACCGAATGTGGTGTTGCGAACGCGCGCAATTTCTTTCGGTTGAAGGTCCGAGACAACGTCGCCGCGCATCGCAACGACACCTGAGGTCGGCTGATCTAACAGCGCTAGCAGATGCATCAGGGTGGATTTGCCCGAACCGGATTTGCCGATAATGGCTACGGATTCACCTTTTTGGATCTGGAAGGTGAGCCCTTTGAGCGCGGTGACCTGGTTGGGTCCGTGACCATAAACCCGGACGAGATTTTCTGTCTCTAATAAGGGTGGTGATGTTGTTGTCGCAGTCACAATGTTCCTTTTGGTCGCAAATGTGGAGCTGATCTTCATTTTGCCAAATCAGGCCATGGTTGACTTCCACTATGCGACTGATATTTTGGCTACGACTTCAGGGTGAGATGTGCAGGTTAAACAGCATCGCCTGGCTGAAATTCAACCAGGCGATGGAGTGTTGCGGGACCGTTTATCGGGCGAGCGGCAAAAAGCCGGATTTCTTGTACACCTCATCCAGCACAGGGGCGGCGATGCTGCGCGCTTTCTGCGCTCCCTTAGCTAAAATCTGATCAAGCTCTGCTGGATCATCCAATAATTCCAGGGCACGTTTGCGGATGGGCGCCAGCCGTTCAGTGACGGCTTCGGCTAGGTCGACCTTGAGGTGTCCATACATTTTGCCTTCATAGGCGGTGACGAGTTCTTCAACGGTCTGATCGGTTACCGCAGCATAAATGTCGAGCAGGTTAGAAACACCGGGCTTATTCTCTCGGTCGTAGATGATTTCAGTACCGGTATCTGTGACTGCGGACTTAATCCGTTTTGCCGTCACCTTGGGCTCATCCAGAATATTGATCAATCCGTTAGGTGAGACCGCCGATTTGGACATTTTGGCCGTCGGGTCTTGCAGATCGTAAATGCGTGCGCCGGTTTCTGGGTAGAAGCCCACTGGGACCACAAAGGTTTCACCGTAACGGTGATTGAAACGCTGCGCCAGTGTTCTGGTCAGTTCAATGTGCTGGCGCTGATCATCACCAACTGGGACACCATGGGGCTGATACAGCAAAATGTCAGCGGCCATAAGCATAGGGTAGGTAAACAGCCCCACCCCTGCGGCATCGACACCTTCGCGTGCTGACTTATCTTTGAACTGCGTCATTCGTGAGGCTTCACCCATCCCTGTCATGCAGCTCAGAATCCACGTTAGCTGGGTGTGTTCGGGAATGTGTGACTGCACAAAGAGGGTGGAGCGTTCCGGATCAATGCCGGCAGCAATGTACTGGGCTGCCGCGACCCGAGTGCGCTTAATCAGGTCTTCGGGATCTTGGGGCACGGTGATGGCGTGGAGATCCGGGATGAAGTAGAACGCTTCGAAATCGTCTTGAATTTTTACCCAGTTGACCAGTGCGCCCAGGTAGTTGCCGAGGTGTAGGGAGTCCGCCGACGGTTGCATCCCGGACAGCACGCGCGGGTGGGCTGCCGCGGAGGTCAGGTGTGCGGTTTTTGTGAGGTCGGTGGCTAAGATGTCAGCCGGTGTGGGTTGGCTAGTGGACACGAAGGGACCTTTCTAAAACTGGTAGTCGACCACAAGTGGTGAGTGGTCTGAGAAACGCTTGTCGTAGGAGGGGGCACGGTCTACCACGGCTTTCGTGACTTTATCAGCAAGCTGTGGGGTGGCCATTTGATAGTCGATACGCCAACCGGCATCATTATCAAAGGCTTTACCGCGATACGACCACCAGGTGTAGGGGCCCGGAACGTTACCGGCCATGCACCGGCCTACGTCGACCCAGTTGAGCTCCTCTGGCGAGAAGAATTTATCGAAGTACGCGCGCTCTTCGGGGAGGAAGCCAGCGTTTTTGACGTTGCCTTTCCAGTTTTTGATGTCGAGCTCGGTATGCCCAACGTTGAGGTCACCGGTGATCACGGACTGGTTATTGCGCTCTTTCATACAGGGCAGATAGTCGACCATAGCGTCAAGGAATTCGTATTTATCATCCTGACGCGGGGTGCCGACTTCACCGGAATGCACATACACGCTGGCCACCGATATTTGCGACCCATCGGGTGCGTTAAAGTCTGCTTCGACCCAGCGGCCCGAATCGTTGATCCCATCGGCGAGACCGGTGCGGGTTTCCAGTGGCTTCAACCGAGAAGCGATGGCCACCCCTGCACGGCCTTTGGCCTCACATTCGTCCGCGTGAATGTACATCGATTCCCATTCGTCACCGACAATATCGGCGAGGAGTTTGTGCAGGATGTCATCGGGGGCGCGAACTTCCTGCAACGTGATGATATCGATGTTCCGGCAGGCAAACCAGGACGCCATATCGCGTTTATGGGCAGCCCGGATGCCATTGATATTTACAGTTGCTACGCGGAGTGTGTTGTCAGCCTTAGGGTCAGCAGCGTTGGAATGCATAGTTCTTTCTAGTTAATGATCTCGCCCGAAATGGTGCTATTACCGTTGTCAGAATCCGGTTTGGACTTTTTGTGCCGGTCTGGGTTGATCATGTCACGAGCGTTGGAAGCGGTCATCTCAATGGTATCCAGGGCTCGATCGATCATTTCGAAATCGGCCTTGTCGACACCTTTGGCTAATTCTTCGGTGATGACGCGTTTTTGGACTTCCACAATTTTTAGGGAGTGATCGACCTTGGTGTCGCGCATCGGGTCACTGGCGTCGACGACGTTGCCTCCGGCAGAGGCGGCGGCAATATTCGAGCCGATGTTTTTGGCGGTTCGCTGGACGGCGCGTGCCCCCCGGCTGACCATAATCAATGACGCGGTTGACAGGACCAGCCAGCCACCGGCGATGACGACCACCATCCAGCCGACGATGTCATTTTGGTTCGCCGCAAAGATGACGGCCACGATAAAGGCGATCACAACGATCAGCAGCACGACATTGGAGAGCCGTATACCGCGACGGTGTGTTGAGGATTCGATGGACTGCATAACTTCCAGTATCTCGTATTTAGCGACTCGGTTCCCAATTGGTCACCGAATTATCCCGTACGCTGACACACCCATCCCCTGACCAGTACGACTACCGGTCAGGGGATGGGCAGCACAACGTGCGGCGGATTTTAGGAGGAGGCCTTGGCCGCCTGCTGTTCTGCGATTTCTACCACGTTGGCGACAAGCTCGACGCGTGTCATTGGCCCAACGCCACCCGGGTTTGGTGACATGGCCGAAGCGACGTCGGCTACATCTGGGGCGACGTCACCGACGATACGGGTCTTGCCCTCGGCGTTGGTTTCACGACTGACTCCCACATCAAGGATGACGACGCCGTCTTTGACCATGTCTTTGGTCACCATGCCCGCGTTTCCCGCGGCTGCGATGATGATGTCGGCCTGGCCGATAAGTTCTTCCATGTTGGTGGTACCGGTGTGGGCGGCAATGACGGTAGCGTTCACATCACGGCGGGTAAAGAGTAGCGTTGCAGGGCGACCGATGGTGATACCGCGGCCGATGACCAGTACGGTCTTGCCTTTGGTGTCGATATCGTAGTTGCGCAGCAAGGTCAGACAGCCTTTTGGAGTACATGGCAGTGGCCAGGTAATCTCCCCGCCAGCGGAAGCCACAAGTCGTCCAAGATTGAGCGGGTGAAGACCATCTGCATCTTTTGCCGGATCGATTGCTTCTAGCACCGTATCGGTGTCGATATGCTTCGGCAGTGGCAGCTGGACGATGTAGCCGGTGCATTCCGGGTTGTTATTCAGTTCGTGAATAACTTCTAACACTTCGTCCTGGCTGGCTGATTCGGGCAATTCACGGTGCAGCGAGTTGATGCCGACCTCTTCCATATCGCGAATCTTTGCTCCGACATAGGATTGCGAGGCTGGATCGGTCCCGACCAGTACGGTGCCCAAGCCCGGGGTGATTCCCTGGTCTTTGAGTTTGCTCACGCGTTTCGCAAGATCGTCTTTCATTTGGGCCGCAGTAGCACGGCCATCAAGTTTCAGCGCAGTCATTTCGTGGCGACATCCTTGTCTTCGTAGCTCGACTTCCTCATTAACCCACGTCCGGGCCCACCAACTCAGTGTAATAGTGGGCCCGGATGGTGTCATTAGTCAGTCTGCAACCGGATGTTTACCAGTTTTCAAGACCGTCATACAGTGGGAAATCTGCCGCCAGTTTTTCGGTGCGGGCACGCAGCGCTTCGACGTCTGGATCGGGCTTGAGCGCCTGGGCGATGATATCTGCAACTTCGGTGAACTCTTCGGCTCCGAAACCGCGGGTTGCCAGCGCTGGCGTACCGATGCGTAGACCGGAGGTCGTCATCGGTGGACGCGGATCCCAAGGGACAGCGTTGCGGTTGACGGTAATGCCGACCTCGTCCAGAATGTTTTCACCCTGTTTACCGTCAAGCTCTGAGTTCCGGAGGTCTACCAGGACCAAGTGCACGTCGGTTCCGCCGGTGAGCACGGAGACGCCGTGGTCCGCGACGTCCTTTTCGGTCAACCGTTCGGCTAAGATTTTCGCACCCTCGAGGGTCCGTTCTTGACGACACTTAAATTCTTCGGAAGCGGCAATCTTGAAGGCCACGGCTTTACCTGCGATTGCATGCATCAACGGTCCACCCTGTTGGCCCGGGAAGACCCGCGAGTTGATCTTCTTGCCGTATTGTTCTTTCGCCAAAATGAAGCCGGAGCGTGGGCCAGCTAAGGTTTTGTGTACCGTCGAAGAGACGACGTCAGCGTGCGGGACCGGATTCGGATGCAGTCCGGCTGCTACCAGCCCAGCAAAGTGCGCCATATCGACCCACAGCTTCGCGTCGATTTCTTCGGCGATGGAGGCAAAGGCTTCAAAATCTAGTTGACGAGGATAGGCCGACCACCCGGCAACAATGACCTGTGGGCGTTCAGCAAGTGCCTGTTCGCGCACTTTATCCATATCGATGCGGAAGGTTTCGCGATCGACTTCGTACGCCACAATGTTGTGACGACGACCTGAGAAGTTCAGCGGCATTCCGTGGGTAAGGTGCCCACCGTGGTCCAAAGACAACCCCATCAAGGTGTCGCCGGGTTCCATGAGTGCTTCCATGACGGCAACGTTTGCCTGCGCGCCGGCGTGAGGCTGGACGTTGGCGAATTCGGCACCAAAGAGTGCTTTAGCCCGATCAATGGCCAGGTTCTCTGCGACGTCGACGTGCTCACATCCGCCGTAGTAGCGACGACCGGGGTAACCTTCGGCGTATTTATTCGTCAGAACCGAACCCTGGGTTTCTAAGATTGCCCGCGGAACAAAGTTCTCGGAGGCAATCATTTCCAACATATCGCGCTGGCGACCCAGTTCGAGTCCCAACACTTTGGCAATTTCTGGGTCAACTTCTGCCAAGGGGGCATTATTGACATTCGACATTTCAGACATCGCACTCCTGGTGAAAAATTCTCAACGACCCTCTTCATCATAGTGGTTTGATACGCCTGCGGCGTGCAATTGTCGCAATCCTCCGCTTTATGGCAGGGGGGCTATTAGCCTGATCTTATGACGTCTGATACCGCTGGTCGCTCGTCCGAGGCCGCTTCGCATTTCAACATCGTGATCATTGGCGCCGGTCAGGCTGGTTTGTCTGCAGCCGGCACCCTGCACCGTCGGGGCCTGGTGCCGGG
>JAJUIX010000049.1 GCA_029267455.1 Enteractinococcus sp.
AGCTCCTTAACAGCGGTGCAGATTTAATCAGAAGTCTCTAACGTCCCTATTCTACGACATTTTGTGACGTTTCGCCCAAAATCGAGGGGTGCTCTTGGCTAAAACCTGTCCCAGAACGCCCAAAATTGCCCGTGTGGCGTGTTGGCGGGTCCAAGAACGGCCCGGGTATCAGCTCACGGCCCGAAAATCGCTCTACAGGCCGTTGGGACGCCTCGGGTCTCGTGGCTATCTCCGGCGGGAGCGGCGACCGTATCTGGCACCGGCCGGCCCCAGAATTTCGAGTTTGGTGATCACACCGGGGCCTAGCACTTCGTCGAATTTATGCATTAACTGCGGGGTGAGCAGGCGTAACTGTGTTGCCCAGGCAGTGGAAGAGGTGCGCAGCACCAGCTTGGCGTTTTCGAAACTTTCCACTTGCGCGTTTTCGGCGATCTGCGGACCGACGATCGAGGCCCAATCGGCCAGCACCGAGCCGACGGCGACAGGTTCCTTCCATCCGCGCTGTGCGATAAATTTCGAAAAGATGTCGCCCAGCGGTTGCGGCCCGGCTGTTTGCACCTCGGGCTCGGGTTTGCGCACCTTTTTGGCTCGACGCCGGGCATGGCCGGCCATCCCGGGCTGGTATCCGGCTTCGGCCGCGGCCTGACGCACACGCTGGAGCGCAGCCGCAGCGGCATCGATGTGGTCTTCTTCCTGGGGCGCTTTTTCGTGGGGTTGCTCAGTCATCGTCGTCCGTCTCCGATGCGGGCTCGGAACCTTCCGCATCTTCGAAGTGGTTGGCTTCGATGAGTTTAAGCGTAGCTAAATCCGTGTGGTGCTCGCCCGGGGACGAGATGCCATCACGCATTTCGACGGGGATGTGGGTGCCGTTGAGCTCATGGGGGATGTCGCCGGTGACCGCTGCGGTGACGATTAGCTGTTCGGCATCGCGAGTCATTTCGGCCAGGCGGCTGCGTCGTGCCGCATCGAGTTCGGCGAAGACGTCGTCGAGAATGAGCACCGGTTTGGCATTGGGGTCCGGGTCGTCTTCAACTAGCACCCGGTAGGAGGCCAGGCGCAGCGCTAAAGCCAGCGACCAGGTTTCTCCGTGGGAGGCGAAACCCTTGGCGGGCGCTGGGCCAAGCGTGATGATGAGGTCATCACGGTGCGGACCAATGAGCGTGATGCCGCGATCGCGTTCAGCCTGATAGGAATTTTCAAGTTCCGCCAGCACCGCTTGGTAGAGCTGGAGCTCATCGGGCACTTCGGCATGCTGTCCGGTGGCCAGCGGGACGGTGGACTGATAGGAAAAGCCGGCGGGTTTATTGCCGTTGGACAGGTCGGCATAAATTTTCGACGTCGGGGCAGCCAGCAGTCGCAGGGCGTGGAGTCGGCCGTTGATCAGCCGTGCTGCTGCCCGCGAGAGGTGTTCATTCCACACGGCCAGGGTCGTTTCGTGTTCATCGGTCCAGGCGCCGGGTTTACGCCCCGATTTCAACAGCGCATTGCGTTGGCGTAGCACGCGGTCAAAGTCTCGTCGGGCGTTGCCGAGCGCGGGCCGCATCTGGACGATGAGGTCGTCCATGAAGCGCCGTCGTATATCTGGTTGACCGGTTACCAGTTCGATGTCTTCGGGGGCAAACATGACGGCTTTGAAAAGGCCATATGCCTGTCGAGCTGGCTGTGGTGCCCCGCGGTTGATTGCTACCCGGTTTGATCTACCGGGATTGATCTCGTATTCGAGCGAGACAGCTTGTTCACCGCGGTGAATGCGCCCTCGTGCCAGTGCTTGGTTTTCACCAATTCTCACCAGGGGTTGATCATTGGAGACCCGGTGAGAGTGTTGAACCGCCAGATAGTTAATGGCTTCGGCGACATTGGTTTTGCCCACACCGTTTGCACCGATCAGAATGTTGGGGCCGGGTTTGAGGTCAATCTCGGCCTGTTCGTACGAACGATAGTTGGTCAGTGAAAGGTGAGACAGATACACGGTTAGTTTGGAATGCGAATCGGCATGACCAGATACCGGTAGTCCTCATTCTGCGGGCCTTCGAGTTCTTTTTTACCCGTGAGCAGGGCCGGTTTTGGTGCACTGGTGAAAGCGAAGCGGGTATATGCTCCGCCAATGACGTTGAGTCCATCGGAAAGATAGGACGGGTTAAACGCCACGGTAATATCGTCGCCTTCAAGCTGGACAGGCACGGATTCAGTTGCTGAAGCGTCATCGCCTTGCCCAGCGGATAGGGAAACTTCATTACCGCTAAAGGCCATCAACAAAGACGTGTTGCGTTCGGCGACGAGAGCCACACGTTTGACGGCTTCTATAAGTTGTGCAGTATCAACTGTGGCGTAGATATTGGATTCTTCTGGAAACAGTGAACGAATCTTGGGATATTCACCGTCCACCAACAGGCTGGTCGTTCGACGGCCACCCGAGGAGAACCCGACGAGTTCGGCAGCATCTTCTTCTACTGCTAACCGGAATTCGATCTCTCCACCACCGCCAAGTGAGCGAGCGACTTCACTAAGGGTGCGAGCTTTTACCAGCACGGAAGTGGAAATCGATGGATCATGCGGCGTCCAAGTGATTTCTTTCATGGCCAACCGATAACGGTCGGTGGCCAAGAGCGTGATGGTATCGCCTTCAATTTCTAGTTTGACGGCGGTCAATATTGGCAACGTGTCGTCTTTGGAGGCTGCGGCAGTGACCTGAGCAATAGCTTCAGAAAAGGTCGAACCATCAATGGTGCCTGCAACTTCGGGCATGGCTGGAAGCGCGGGATATTCTTCGACCGGCATGGTGGCCAAGGTGAAGGTGGAATTTTGGCAGGTGACCACGACCCGTGACTCTGTCAGTTCAATATGCACCGGAGCATTTGGCAACGATTTCACGATATCGCTGAGCATTCGGCCTTCAACAAGGATCTGACCTTCAGTTTCAATATCGGCTTCTACATCAAGTTGAGCAGAGGTCTCGTAATCGAAGCTCGCGATGGATACAAGATTATTTTCGGCAGTGATGAGCAGACCACGCAGAACCGGAACGGGTGGTCGAGGTGACAGAGAACGTGCGGTCCAAGTGACAGCGTCAGTTAGAACATCCCGTCCGATTGTGAACTTCACGAAGAGTCTGCCTTCCCTTGAGCGATTGCAATGCGAAATTGCCCGATGACAAAAGTTTTGGACACCAAAAATTATAGAGGTGCTCTAGCTAGCTTAGCGGTCTTTAGAACTCACCGCGACAAACAATCATGAAATGGGGATTTGTCGAACCGGTTGTCAGAACCTGTTTCGGAGCATCCAAATGCGCAGCTCATTGTTATTTAGAGAGATTTAAAGGAATAGGGGTATTAGTAGGTGGTGTGGATACTGTGGAAAAGCCCATGCATCCGCACCCCTATAACGAAGTTCTTGTGGACAACAAAGTGCACTCTTCTCGATTAGCTTGTGGGTAACTTGTGCAGAGTTAAAAGAGTTACATCGTTGTCATTCCACCGATCTAGCGAGTTATCCGCAACCAAAATAGGGTTATCCCTTAACAATCCACAGGGTTATCCACAACGTGGAAAACACACTTCATCTACCCTGTGGAAAACTCTGTGGATACTTGTGGATTGCGGTGGAGGGCCGTTTAATCGATTTGAATAAGTGCGCACGCCGACGCCGAAATAGGGTTAATAGAGGTGTGTGGAGAATCGTTCAACCTTAACCTGAAGGTCTGCGGGTTTAATCTTCTCGATACTGCTGATTTAGCTCCGTATCGCAACTCACGGTGAAGTTTTAAATGTTGCGGGCGCGCTGCTTAATCTTGTTCGTCAACTCGGTAACTTGGTTGTAGATAGCATGGCGTTCGCTCATTAAGTCACGGATCTTGCGATCCGCGTGCATCACCGTGGTGTGGTCTCGTCCACCGAATTCGGCACCAATTCGTGGCAGCGACATTTCTGTGAGTTCGCGCAGTAGATACATGGCGATTTGCCGAGCTGTCACAAGCGTGCGGGTGCGTGATTTCGATTGCAGTTCAGCAATCGAAAACCCAAAGTAATTCGCCGTTTCATCCAAGATGAGATCAGACGTAATTTCTTGCGCATCGTCGTCGGTGATCAAATCCTTCAAGATGTACTGTGCCTGAGCAAGGCTGATCGGCTCATTATTTAATGACGCATATGCGGTGATACGAGTCAGGGCACCTTCGAGCTCACGAATATTGGTATCGATTCGGGAAGCGATGTATTCCAGCGCATCGGCGGGCACTTTGATGCCTTCGGCATCTGCTTTCTTGGCCAGAATCGCGATGCGCGTTTCAAGATCAGGCGGCTGAATATCAGTCGTCAGCCCCCATTCGAACCGGGAACGGAGTCGTTCCTCGAAACCAGAAAGCTGTTTTGGCGGCAAGTCTGAAGTAATGACTACTTGTTTGTTGTTGTTATACAGCGCATTAAAGGTGTGGAAGAACTCTTCAACGGTGGCCTCTTTATTGGCCATGAACTGAATGTCGTCAATCAATAAAATATCGACATTGCGATAGATCTGCTTAAAAGAGGCGCCTTCGTCGTGACGGATCGAGTTGATGAAGTCGTTGGTGAATTCTTCGGAATTCACGTAGCGAACGCGTAGGCCCGGGAAGAGCTCTTGGGCGTAGTGACCGATGGCGTGGAGTAGGTGGGTTTTCCCCAGCCCGGATTCGCCGTAGATAAATAATGGGTTATATGACTTCGCGGGCTGCTCTGCCACTGCATATGCAGCAGCGTGGGCAAAACGGTTCGACGAACCGGTAATGAAGTTGTCGAAATGGTAATGCTCATTGAGGCGAGAACGTTCACCTGAATGTGGCGGAACGTTTTGCTGGAGGCCACCTCCCGGTGCTGCAGCAGGATTGGTTTTCGAGCTGAACAGCTCGTCCAAGAGGGGTTCTTCTGCATGAGTTTTTTCCGCAGATGACTGGGTCGCTTGCGAGATATTCACAACATTATCCACAGGCCGTTCAGCTCTTGTGGGTCGTGACTCCGCGGTGGGTATTTCCGGAGGAGCCGCGTGCATGTTGTTGTCAATCGAGTAGGCGCAATTGATATCAGTACCGAAGACCGCAGTCAGTGCTTTAGCTAAATGCTCGTGTAGTTGGTTTTCTAAGATGTCACGAGTCATCTCATTGGGAACCGCTAACAACAAGGTGTTTGCGATCAGGCCCTGAGGGCGAGCAAGATCCAGAAAGCCCATCTGACTTGGGCCGATGGCACCCGATGTGCGTACGTTTTCAACGACTCTCTGCCATGAGTTGATGATCGATTCACTGACACTCATCTACTAAACCCCACTCTATACTTCCCGCACTGACAATGAGTTCCTCTCGTCATCACGGCAATTTTCCACACGTCCCACACTGGCCATGCGTCTGTGCTGAATCGTCGCTAGCGCAACGTTCGATATGGACGCCTCCACAACCTTAGCTTTAATTTCCACAGATCAGCGACAGTTATGCACAGCTTATACACAGTTGGGTTTTTAGGGTAACTGATCCTGAAAATGAATTTGACCAAATCGATGTGGGTTCCTAGACTTGTTGAGTCTTATCCGGGGCGAAGCGTGCCCTTTTCGTGGCAACGACCGGAAAGACATGAACAGATAATGAACAAATATCGCCGAAGTTTTTGGGCAAACGCAGGTTTGAAACGTACTTCCCAAGCACGCTTCTGCGTTTGAATGAGTGTGGAGATTAACAGTGTCTAAGCGGACTTTTCAGCCGAATAACCGCCGCCGTGCCCGTAAGCATGGCTTCCGTTCCCGTATGCGCACCCGCGCTGGCCGTGCAGTTCTCTCAGCACGCCGCTCCAAGGGTCGTGCACGCCTGGGTGCCTAACGAAGTGTCGGTGCCGGTGGCCACAGGAGTTTGATCGCTTGCTACCGCAACACCAGCGGATACGCACTCCAGCACAATTTTTTGATACACAACGTTCCGGTTCCCGTTTTGGCAATCGGAACGTTGTTGTATCTGCAAATATTCGACCGGTAATCGGCCAAGCCCCACGTGCAGGCTTCATCGTCTCGAAAGCTGTGGGCAACGCCGTCACCCGAAATAAAATTAAGCGTCGACTCCGCGCCATTGTCGCCGACCTCTTTGCACGGGATTTCGGAATTGAAGTCCCGTCGGGCTCAGTCGATATTGTTGTTAGAGCGCTGCCGGCATCGGCCTCTCTCGACTTCGATGAGCTCAAGGAATCAACCACCCACGCCGTACATGGGGCGCTAAGAAAGTTTATGCGTCGTGCCAAACAACGATGAGCAACGAAAACCCACCGCTGGAACGCAACCCTCGCCATTTATCGTGAAGGAGAGCGCCACGGAGTGGGGGTTCTTTCGTGCTCTGCCATCAACGATTGTTGGCTGGCTGCTCAAGGCATATCGGAAGGTCATCTCCCCCACCTATGGAGATGTGTGTAAGTTTTTTCCGACCTGTTCCGCCTACGGCCTAGAAGCGGTTTATACGCACGGAGCCATTAAGGGTAGCCTTATGGCAGGACGACGCGTACTGAGATGTCATCCCTGGCAAGATGGTGGCATAGATCCAGTTCCCCCAGGGAACAGGATTTGGCCGGATGGCAAGCGACCATTCATTATTGAACTGAACCACCCGGTGATACCACCGGACGATGAGGCCACCAAAGAGGAAAAATAAAACTATGGGCTTTTTTGACACGATTCTTCTCCCCTTCACCTGGGCGGTCTCATGGGTGCTCAGCATCTTCCACACCATCCTTGGAGCACTGGGGATGGATTCCGACTCGGGTTGGACGTGGACACTGGCTCTTGTGCTGCTGGTCATATTGATTCGTACGCTGCTGATTCCAGTATTCGTCAAGCAGATCAAGTCTCAGCGGGCCATGCAGGAATTGCAGCCTGAGATTAAGAAGCTGCAAGAAAAATATAAGAATAAGAAAGATCAGCTCTCTCGCCAGGCCATGGCAATGGAACAGCAACAGCTGTTTAAGGACCGCGGCACCAGTCCGTTTGCTGCCTGTCTGCCCATGCTGGTGCAGATGCCGTTCTTCTTTGCGCTTTATCGCGTACTCGTCACTGCGTCCCAAGCAGCCGATAGCAACGAATCTATTGGCGCCCTTTCCGCGGAAGAAATTCAGTCCTTCTCGAATTCTGAATTTGCTGGCGCCCAGATGTCCGATGTTCTTAAAGACAACATCGGCGCTTCATTCGACCTCAACGTCGTCATTGTTGCGGTTGTTCTTATCATCCTGATGGTCGTCTCCATGTTCTACATGCAGAAGACCCTGATGGGTAAGAACATGTCCGAAGCCGCGCAGACCGGACAGTTCGCACAAACCCAAAAAATCATGCTGTACGCACTGCCGCTGGTCTTTGCCATCGGTGGTTTCAACTTCCCAATCGGCGTGCTGATTTACTGGACCGCCACCAACTTCTGGGCCGTAGGGCAGCAACTGTTTATTATTCGTCGGAACCCAACCCCTGGTTCGATTGCCGAGCGTGAACTCAATGAACGCCGTGCAGCCAAAGGCCTGCCACCGATAGGTAAGAAGGCCGAAGAAGCCAAAGAAAAAGCGAAGGCGCAAGAGAATAAACCCAAGGGGCAGCGCCAACAACCTGTGAGAAAACCTAGGAAGAAACGATGAACGCAGAACCCTCTAACTCCACCGAAGAAGTGCCCGAAGAGGAACTTTCCGTTGCCGATATTGAGGCCGAAGGCGATCACGCCGCCGACTATATCGAGGAACTCCTCGACATCGCCGACCTTGACGGCGACATCGATATCGAAGTTCGGAACAACCGAACCTACCTGTCGGTGCTTGTGCCCGAAGACGACGAAGAGATCCAGGGCCTCGTTGGTAAAAACGGTAAGACCCTGGAAGCACTTCAAGAACTGACACGACTTGCAGTTCTATCCGCTACCGGCCGACGCTCACGGCTCATCCTTGATATTGCCAACCACCGCGTGAAACGTGCCGAAGCATTACGGGAGTTGGCGCGCGAGGCCATTGCTAAGGTTGAAGAAGACGGCTCAGATCAGCACCTGAAGCCCATGAGTCCCTACGAACGAAAGATCGTTCACGACGTGGTTGCTGAAGCCGGCCTGCACTCCGAATCAGAAGGTGAAGGCCCACGCCGTCACGTTGTGATTAGTTCCGGAGAGTAACCTTGTCTGACAAACAGCCCGTACCCGTGAGTGATCCTTCCGAAGCGCTCCT
>JAJUIX010000039.1 GCA_029267455.1 Enteractinococcus sp.
ACGTGATCAGGCACCTGCAATCTGCGCGGAGCAAAATTTAATATCCCAGTGATTCCAGCGTCGACGAGAATGTCGGCGACCTCCTGGGCGACTTCTCCCGGCACCGCCACGATGGCTAATTCCATATCGTGGTCGGTGCCGATGTCGTGTATGTCTAAGATCGTGTATCCGCCGATGGTCTGACCGATCTTACTGGGATCATTATCGGCCACCGCGGTGATGTGCATGCCCCGTTCGCCAAACCCTTCGTAGGACATCAGGGCAGCGCCGAGATTACCGGCCCCTACCAATAAGACCCGTCGACCACTGGTGACGCCCAGGATACGGGCGATCGTATAGCGCAGTGCTTCAACGGAGTAGCCCTGACCGGCTCGACCACTGTGCCCCAGAGCGGCCACGTCTTTGCGGGTGAGCGCATCAGACACGCCCAAGGCTTTGGCAAGTTGTGCCGAGGTGACATGAGCGGTGCCTTGAGCGTGCAGGGCTTCCAAATACCGCAGGTACTGTGGCAATCGGGATAAGGTACGCTTTGAAAGCTTTTTGATAACGGGCTGTTCACTCATGAGTCAAGCCCTGCTTCAATCATTAACCGTAACCGGGCCGGGTCGATGACCCAGAAGTCGCGTTGCTGGTCATCGACGAATAGCACCGGGATTTCTTCTGCGAACTGCTCTGCCAACTCGGGATGATCGGTCGTAGAAATCTCTTGCCATCCAAGACCGTATTCAGCAGTGACCTCATCCATGGTTTGACGGGCGGCAGCGCACAGGTGACATTCCGGTTTGGTCAGCAGTTTCAGGTTCACAGCGTGTATTCTTTCGTTTCCAAACACAAAACCGCCTGCAAGAGGCGGTTTTGTGAGATAAAAGTTTATATTTTAGTCGTTGTCGGTACCGGTGGCTGCGTCGGTATCGGTCACAATTGCTTCGACGGCTTCCAGAGGGACCCGGTAGGAGCGTCCAAATCGCACTGCTGGGAGATCACCGGCGTGAATCATCCGGTAGACGGTCATCCGCGAGACACGCATCATATCTGCGACTTCGGTGACCGTCATGAATTTAGCATTTGCGAAATTCTCCGCCACGATTAAAAACTCCTTTAACGTTCCCTCAACGACGGGGTTCTACGCCTGAGGGGAAGTTCGAGACATAGGCGGCAACCACCATTAGCCATTAATAATACCTTACAGAATAGTTCGCAAGACTTCACTAATCGAACCACGGGTCCAATCCATGAAACGGAAAGACCGCTTTTCGGGTCGCCATGATGGACTGATCAGTGGGATCAGCCGGGTCATACCCGACTTCCCAAGACCGCCACCACACATCCGCATTGTCGGACATCGTGGTAATGACCGCCTCGAGGTCCAGGCCCAGTTCAGCTGCTGCCAGCTGTCGCCACGCCTGTGGTACCGCAGTAGTCGACGGGATCGGTGTGCCAGCAGCGATGCCGATCAGGTGCGTCCAAGCCCGCGGGACGACTTTCATCGGACTGTATCCCCCGCCCCCGAGCGCTAACCATTTTCCGCCGGCGAAATCATTGGCCCAGTCTGCGGCATCGACCATCAGCTGACGTTGTCCATCGACCGATAAGTTCAGATCGGCCAACGGATCCACGCGGTGACTATCCGCCCCGTGCTGGGTCACAAGGATTTGCGGATCAAAAACTCGCAAGAGTTGGGGTACGACGGCGTGGACAGCACGGAGAAATCCGGCATCCCCGGTCGCGGCAGGAACGGCGACATTGACCGCGGTCCCTTCGGCCTTAGGGCCGCCAATGTCTTTGGCGAATCCGGTGCCCGGAAACAGCATTAACCCGGTTTCATGAATCGAGATGGTCAACACACGCGGATCATCCCAGAAAGCCTGTTCCACGCCATCGCCGTGATGGGCATCCACGTCAACATAGGCGATGCGTTCAGCTCCCTGATCCAGCATCCACTGGATAGCTAGGGCAGCGTCGTTATAAATACAAAACCCAGAGGCCGCCGATCGCTGGGCATGGTGCATGCCCCCGGCAAAATTCACGGCTTTATCGACCTCACCGTTCCACACAGCTTGGCCGGCCATGAGTGTGCCACCGGCAATCCTGGCCGAGGATTCGTGCAGGTCAGCAAACACCGGGCAATCTTCGGTGCCCAGGCCGACGGTTTCGTAGAGTCGGGCAATGTTTGTGATGACGTTGGCATCGCCTGAGCCCGCGTCTCGGGAGGCGGCTTTGACCTGAGCAATATAGTCGACTGAGTGTACGGTGGCCAGTTGCGCGTCGGTCGCAAGCGGTGGTTTCAGCTGGAGTAGCTTGGTGCGATCCAGGATCCCGAGTTCTTTTGCCAGTCGATGCGTAAGTTTCAGGCGCACTGGATTCATGGGGTGGGTGTCCGAGAAGCGATAACTCAAAAACGCATCGTCCCACACCAGGGCACTACGGGGTCCGGCTGTGTTTTCCATCACCGTCTAGCGTAGGTCGTGACGGGGTAAAACGGCACCAAAGCAACGATTATGACGCTTGCGCCAGCAGCGCGGCGGCAAATAGTGCTGGTAGTCACAGCCCAAAAGGACGAAGATATACATCAGTGAATACTTCACCGCTAACTCCAGGTCCCCGTGCTCTGCAGCCCCCACAAGGGCGCGGGCGGACCCTGGCGCGCAAACTTTCCGAGGTCCTCACCGGTCACCCCAGCCGAGCAGCGATCACGTTATTTGCCTTAGTCATCAGTATCTTCACGGCACTATTGGCGCTGCCGGCAGCAGCCGCCGACCACACTGCCACGCGGCTCGTAGACGCTGCCCTCACCGCAACCTCGGCTGTCACCGTCACCGGGCTTACATCACTGGGGCCCGAACATTTCTCATTCTTTGGCCAGCTGATCATCCTGACCGCTATTCAGGTTGGCGGGCTCGGCATTGTGACCCTAGGAGCCTGGTTGAGCCTGCTCGTCTCCCGGCGCTTGAGTCTGCGCACCAGGATGCTGTCGACCGAGTCATTGGGCGTGACCAAACTCGGCGAGGTCCCAGCCCTGCTCATCACCGTGGTCATGTTCACCTTAACCATTGAAGCGCTGCTGGCCCTAATCATGCTGCCGGTGTTTATCGAGCAGCTCGGCGGGGCAGACGGCACCTTCCACGCGATCTTTTACGCGGTCTCAGCCTTCTCCAACGCCGGATTCACGTTGGATTTCACCGCGCTGGATCATCCGGTGGTCATGACCACCATCAATGTCGGGGTATTTGCCGGGGCCCTTGGATTTCCGGTCGTCTACATGCTGTTCCGAATGATCTTTTACCGGGCGCGCATGAACCTGCACTCCCGCCTAACCCTAGAGGTCACGGTGCTGCTACTGCTGGGTGGGGCCGCGCTCGTGGCGATCTTTGAGTGGAATAACCCCGCAACCCTCGGCCCGTTAAGCATCCCCGACAAATTCCACCAAGCCATCTTCGCCTCCGGGATGACCCGTTCAGGTGGCTTTAGTACATATGAGGTGATGGACCAGACCGACCAAACGCTGTTGATCACCAACGTGTTAATGTTCATCGGCGGCGGGGCCGGCTCGACCGCCGGAGGCATCAAAGTCACCACGCTCGCCGTACTCCTGTTAGCGATCGTCGCCGAGATCCGCGGTGATGAACATATCCGAGTCCACCGTCGTGAAATCCCGACGACGCTGGTTCGCGTGGCCGTGGCAGTCCTGACCGCGGGTGCCCTGCTGGTGCTGACCGCCGTCGTATTATTGTCCGCGGTCACCGGGCAGGGGCTGGCGTCCACAACATTTGAGGCGCTGAGCGCTTTTGGCACGGTGGGTTTGACGACCGGTCTGACCGAGACCGCCCCCGAATCTGGCAAATGGATCCTCATCGGGTTGATGTTTATCGGCCGGGTCGGCATCATCACGTTCTCTGCGGGGTTGACCGCCCGCCATAAAGCAACCTTCTACCGCTACCCCACGGAAAGGCCAATCATTGGTTAAGCAATCAGATGCTCCGGTATTAGTGATCGGACTAGGACGGTTCGGCTCAGCCCTGGCCGACGAGCTGGCAACCTCGGGGCAAGACGTCATGGCCGTGGAAATCGACCGGAATATCGTCCAGCACTATGCCGACGACTTCACCACGGTCGTCCAGGCCGACGCCACCGATTTGGACGCGCTGGAACAACTGGGAGTTGAACAATTCGAGACCGCCGTCGTCGGTATTGGCACCTCTCTTGAAAACTCGGTGCTCACGGTCGCAAATCTCGTGGATCTTGGGATCAAGAATATTTGGGCCAAAGCGATCTCCCGCTCGCACGGCGAAATCCTATCCCGCATTGGCGCAAACCACGTGATCTATCCCGAACAGGAAGCCGGCGAGCGCACCGCACACCTGCTGGGTGGCACCATGCGGAACTTCACTGAGTTTTCCCCGGGCTATGCGCTGGCAAATATCACGATCCCGAAGTCCCTGGCGGATCGGCCGGTCCGTGAATTACGGCTCAAAGATCGATACGGTGTAACCGTAGTGGCCTATGAGGACGAACACGATTTCCACAATATCGCCGAGGACACCAAGCTACCCGAGGGGCGCAACATGCTCGTGGCCGGCCCAACAGAACACGTCGACGAATTCGCCAAACGGCTTGGCTGACGTCGAGGGTGTAGAAAGGTGGAGCACACATGGTAACTGCCAACGTGATTGGTTCTGGTCCCAACGGCCTAGCGGCCGCGCTGACCCTGGCACAGGCGGGTGTCGATGTCACCGTATATGAGCGGAGCGACACCCCCGGCGGTGGGGCACGCTCGGTAGAAGCCACGTTGCCGGGCATCATCCACGACCAATGTGCCGGCTTTCACGCGCTGGCGGTGGGCAACGCGTTTTTCTCCTCGGCAGGCTTGGAACATTATGGGCTTCAGTGGTTGACGCCGGAAATTTCGTATGCTCACCCGCTGGATTATGGTCGCGGCGCAGCGGCATATCGTTCGGTGGAAGACACCGTTCGCGAAATAGACGATCCCGCCTGGGAGTCCCTCTTTGGTCCGTTGAGCCGGAAGTTTGCCAATATTAGCGCCGATGTCGTGACACCGATGCTGCAGTTTCCGAAGGCACCGGTGGATTTCACCCGGTTTGGGCTGCGGGCCGGGCTACCTGCCAATGTGCTCGCCGCCTTGCTGCGGACGGAAGAGTCGAAGGCCCTCTATGCGGGCGTGGCGGCACATGGTTTTCGTCCCCTGAGTTCGCTGGGGTCCTCCGCCATCGGGGTCATGCTGTTGGCCGCCGGACATGCGGTTGGGTGGCCCGTGGCCAAAGGCGGTACCGCGGCCATCGTGGATGCCATGCTGCAGGCACTCCAGGCCCATGGTGGGCGCGTCGTGACGGGGGCTCATGTAGACTCGGTGGGCGAGTTGTCCCCAGCCGATATCGTCATGCTCAATACCGCTCCGGAGGCGGCCGTCAAGCTGATGGGTTCGCGTTTGCCCGCTCCGATAGCCATGTGGTTGCGCAAGTTCCGCCACGGCCCGGCCGCATCCACGGTGAGTCTGGCCGTAGAAGGTGGGATTCCGTGGACCTATGAGCCGACGCGGCGTGCTGGCACCGTGCACGTGGGCGGCTCGCTTCCCGAAATTGCCTTCGTGGAGCGCCAGATCAACAAGGGCATTATGCCGCGTAATCCGTATGTGCTGGTCGGACAGCAGTCGGTGGCCGATCCGGCTCGGGCCAAGGATAATATTCATCCGATCGATGCGTATGCGCACGTCCCGTTGGGGTATCCCCATGACGCGGCCGACTTCATCATCCGCCAGATTGAACGCTTCGCCCCGGGAGTGCGCGATCGGATCGTGGCACAGTCTTCACGCACCACCGCCGATATTGAAGCGGAGAACCCAAATTTTGTCGGCGGCGACATTGTGTCCGGTTCAAATACGATGCATCAGCTGCTGTTTCGTCCCCGGCCGGCCATCAACCCGTATCGGCTCGGTGATACGGGCGCGTATTTGTGCTCGGCTTCGACTCCCCCGGGAGCCGGGGCGCACGGGATGGCCGGTTATAACGCGGCGAAATCTGCCCTAGCAGAGCTTCAGCGTTAGGCGCCCAGCTCTTCGGATCGGGCAATATTTGCTTTCAGTGCGTCCACGATCAACTGATTGAACCCGTTGGCATCCATCGAATCCAGCGCGGCCTCGGTCACGCCGCCTTCGGTGGCGATCGAGTGTTCTAAAGCGGTTGGATCGGCGTCGTCGCTATCTAGCATCGTGCCGGCGCCCACCACGGTCAGCCGCGCGAGTTCTTGAGCCACGGATGCTTCCAGCCCTAACTGGGTTCCGGCTGCCGCGAGCGCGTTGACGAACCGAAATACATACCCCGGTCCGGAGCCGGCCACGGCCGCCATCGTGTTGAGCTGGTCTTCGGGCAGCTGGAAAACGGTGCCGGAGCCGTTAAACAGTTTTTCAACTTCGACAAGCTGGTCTTCGGTCACGGTCTCACCCGGGGCCATGCCGACGGCGCCTTTCCCAACGGTAAGCGCCACGTTGGGCATCGTGCGCACGAGCGGTTGATTTTGTGGGAGTGCTTCGGCCAGGGTGGTCAACGGAATCCCAGCGGCCACGGAGACCACGGTCGTATCGGGTTTAAGTGCATCGGCTATATCTTGAGCAGTGTCGACGATGTGCACCGGTTTGACGCCCAGCACCACGATATCGGCGTCGGCGACGGCGGTTTTATTGGCGGCGGGATCGGTTTGGGTCGCGACGACGTTGAGGTCAAACTCTTGGCCGCGTACCGTAGCAGACTCTGCCGAGTGGACGGTGGCGCTGATCTGATCTCGCGGGAATCCCTTGGCCAAGAGGCCGGCAAGGATTGCTGAGTTCAGATGTCCCAGACCGATAAAGCTAATGCGCACTTACGCTTCTCCTTGGGTGGTGATGTTTCGGGCTACGTGTTTTCGGGTGAATGCCAGCGCTTCGGCCAGCATTTCCTCGCGATGACCGGGGTATTTTTGGCCGCGCGTGGAGACCTCAATGCAGATCACGCCGTCGTAGTCACTTTCGGCGATGTATCGGAGCGATTCAACAACCCGCTGGTGACCGTAGCCGGGAAGCAGGTGTTCATCGGCGGCGGTGCCGGACCCGTCGGTCAGGTGCACGTGGGCGAGCCGTGAGCCCAGCAGTTTGATGGCGGCCAACGAGTCCATTTTGGCGGTGGCGGCGTGGGAGAAGTCCCACGTGACGTAGTCGTAATCCTGCGGGATCGGATTATAGTCGGGTAAATACATTTTGATTTCTTGACCGCTCACCCGCCACGGGTACATGTTTTCCACAGCAATCGTCACCCCGGTGGCGCGCATGATGTCACGGATGCCGTCCGCAAAATCGAGCGCATAGGAGCCCTGCCAGCGAAACGGCGGGTGCACTACCACAATCTCGGCGCCTAATTCGCGGGCCAGGTCAGCCGCGCGGGCGACCTTAGTCCAGGCCGAACCCCAGACTTGCTGCGTGAAAAGTAGCGTGGGGGCGTGAATGGAATGCACCGGCATCGAGTGGCGCTGGGAGAGCTCATCGAGTTTGGTCGGATCGTGCGTCCAGCGGTTTTGGGTGACCATAATTTCGACGCCGTCATAGCCGAGATCTTCGGCCATGGCGAATACGTGTTGTGGCGGCAACGAAAAGATCGACGATGACGACAGGGTCACCGGGATTTCTGGTCTAGCCACCTGCCACTCCTAGCGAGAATCCGGGCCGTTGATCATCCGAGGTCAAGTCTACGCCTTCAACCCAGTCATCGTTGGTTTCGGTCACCCTGCCCTGCAACCGCAGTGCATCAAGGCGTCCCAGGATCAGGCCTTCACGCAGCGCCCACGGACAGATGCGCAGCTTTTTGACTTTGAATGCCTGCATGGCTGCCTGGGCGACCATCCCACCGGCCAGTACCTGGCGGGCCCGCATATCGGAGACGCCGGGAAGTTGAGCGCGTTGTTCTTCGGTCATTAACCCCATGGTTTGGTTCCACATGGTCAGGTCCTTCAACCGCAGCTTGCGGGGCACAAACAGCCCCTCGGTTGACGGTGCCGCTCCGGCCAGGCGGGCTAGGGAGCGGAACGTTTTCGATGTGCCGGTCACGACGGTGTTTTCCGGTAGCTTTTTGGGAAATAACGGACGGTATTCTTTCAGCACTGTATTGATGTAGTCGCGCAGTGCTTCGATTTGCTCGGGATCGGGAGGGTCGAGTTCGGACAAAAATTCTCTGGTGAGCCGTTGCGCACCCAGGGGCACCGACACCGCAATGCTTGGGAGCTCATCGGTGCCAAACGACATTTCAAACGAGCCACCGCCGATGTCAAAGTTCAGTAGGTTTTCGACGTGCCAGCCGTGCCACCTGCGCACCGCGAAATAGGTCATCGCGGCTTCCTGGTCCCCGGACAACACCGTCAGGTGGACCCCAGTTTCTTCGGTGATCCGTTCTAGCACTTCAGGCCCATTGGCCGCATCCCGAATGGCCGAGGTGCAGAAACTGATCATGTCCGCGGCCCCGTTGGCTTTGGCGAAGGCGACGGCACCGTTGATGAATTCGACCAGATTACGCTGGCCTTCTTCGTTGATAGCGCCGTCGTCGTCGAGGTGCCGGATGAGCGACATCGGACGTTTATGGTCGGCGTACGCTGTCGGGCGCGCTCCGGGAAACGCGTCCACCAGCAGCAGGTGGACGGTGTTCGAACCGATGTCCAGGACTCCCAGCCGC
>JAJUIX010000084.1 GCA_029267455.1 Enteractinococcus sp.
AACGGTCCCGGCTGGGAATTCTGGGGCTATATTTTTACCGCAATGATCTTGCCCCCAATCGCATTCTTCTGGGGGATAACTGACAAAACACGTTGGTCCAACTTGGTCATGGCCGCCATCGGCCCCACCATTTTGGTCATGATCCACAGACTGCAGGTGATCTGGCATGGTTGAAGCCCGAACCACAGCCGAGACCAGCGGCCGTACCAAAGGCGTCGGACGCATCATCGTCATGCTCTACGCCATCTTGGCACTTGCCGCCTCTTGGCGCTCAGGGTTCCAAATCCTGACAAAATTTGAAGAGGCACCGGTAGCATTCATCCTGTCGGCGGTCGCAGGAGTCGTCTATATCGTGGCGACAATTGCCCTGGCGACCCCGGGCCGTAAGGCATGGCAGGTCGCCATCACCGCCGTATGGTTTGAACTCATCGGGGTCCTCGTTGTCGGAACTTGGTCTCTGACTATGCCAGAGATGTTCCCCGAAGCAACCGTCTGGTCTACGTTTGGTATCGGCTATGGTTTTATCCCCCTGGTGCTGCCGATGATCGGCTTGTATTGGTTATATAAACACCGGCCAGAACCGCTACCCTAGACTCAACCCCATGCGATACGAAGGAAGAGACTAAGTGCAATACTGGGCAGGCACCGCCGCTATTGAGCAACCACCAGCGCCATCTGTGGTCACGCTAGGAAATTTCGACGGCGTCCACCGCGGCCACCGCGCGGTGCTCAAACTCGTCGTCGAAACCGCGAAGAAACACGACCTTGTCTCAGTTGCTGTCACTTTTGACCCCCACCCACGATTAGTCCACCTTCCAGAAGAACCACTGGTGCCGATCGTGTCGCTACCGCAAAAAATTCGACTCCTTGAATCCTGCGAACTTGATGCGACCCTGGTGATTCACTACACCCTGGATTTTGCGGCACAGACCGCCGAAGAATTTGTGGAGAATATCTTGGTGGAAGCCCTCAACGCTCGCATCGTGGTGGTAGGCGCCGATACCCGGTTTGGAGCAGGTAACACCGGTGACATCAACACATTGCGTAGACTCGGCAAAATGCATAACTTTGAAGTTGTCGAAGTCGATGACGTCGGAGAGTCAGAACGCTGGTCCTCCACCTGGGTGCGCGATACGTTAGCAAGCGGCAACGTGGCTCAAGCCAGCCGCATTCTAGGTCGCTATCACAGTGTTGAAGGCGAAATCGTCCACGGACACGCTCGAGGTCGTGAGCTCGGTTTTCCGACCGCCAACTTTGCTGCCGATGCGCAGGGAATGATCCCCGCAGACGGAGTGTACGCCGGCTGGTTCAGTGACGCTACTGGACAACGCCTACCAGCAGCAATTTCGGTGGGCAGCAATCCTACTTTCAATGATGTGGTGCGGACCGTCGAAGCGCATATTTTTGATCGCCCAGAAGACGAACAGCTCGAAGAGTTCAACCTCTACGGTCAACACTGCACCGTTGAATTCGTGGCTCGACTCCGAGGCATGCAAGCATTTACCGGGATTGATGATCTCATCGAGCAGATGGACAAAGACGTGCGCGCCGCCAGAGCCATTCTCACCGGACAAGCCCCAGAGATCGATGCCCCACAGCCACGAGGGGCTCGCTAAATGCCCACCCGTCCCACCTCGGCTACTCTGCTGAAGCAGGACGCCAGAGAACGTTATAGTCTGGCTTTTGATACCGACTATGCCGATCTTTATCACCACATTCGCCCGGGCTATCAGGCCGAGATTATCCCGTTCCTCACGGATCTGCCACCTGGCCTCGCGATAGATTTAGGGGCGGGAACCGGACTTTTCACCGATCAGCTGATTGCAGCCGGCTGGGATGTGGT
Source organism: Enteractinococcus sp. (assembly GCA_029267455.1). Classification (GTDB taxonomy): domain Bacteria; phylum Actinomycetota; class Actinomycetes; order Actinomycetales; family Micrococcaceae; genus Yaniella. The sequence continues at coordinate 1,844 of JAJUIX010000084.1, forward strand.
GGCAATAGACCCTGCTGCCAGCATGCTGCAGGTGTTAGCGAACAATCATCCACAGGTCGTCACGGTTGTGAGCCCGGTGGAAACTGTCGATACAGCACCCTGGCAAGCCAGTGCAGATCTTGTGGTGTGTGCTCAAGCGTGGCACTGGATCGACACGGAAGAAGGCAGCCAACGGGTGGGGGACCTGCTTACCGCACAGGGCGTCTTCGGAGTAGTACACCATCAAATTGATACCTCTATTGACTGGGTTCTTCGGCTCTGTCGGATTATGCACTCCGGCGACATTCACCCCATTGAGGCGCCGCCTAGTGTCACCAAAGATTTCACTACCCCGGAAGGTGCCTGGTGGCGCTGGCATCAGAACTTGTCTGTTGAACAAGTCCATCAGCTCATGATGAGTCGAGCGTATTATCTGCGAACCACGGATACACAACGTCAACGCATGCACAATAATCTGCAGTGGTATTTGCTCGACCATCTCGGGTACTCACCAGATGCCACGATCAAATTGCCGTACGTCACCGCAGCTTGGCGGATGCGTAAACGTCGTTTGGGTTGAAACTCCTCAAAGTGGTAGGCTTGATCCTTGGTGCACGCTGCGGTCCGCGGTGGCGGCACCCACCGATACCTCGGTATTCGTTGATCGCGGTACAGCTCTCAAGGAGTTTATATGTCAATTACCCGTGAAGTTAAACAGCAGATTATTGCCGAATACGCTACTCACGAAGGTGACACTGGTTCTCCAGAAGTCCAGGTTGCCGTTCTCTCGCGTCGCATTTCGAATCTGACTGAGCACCTCAAGGATCACCCGCACGACCACCACACCCGCCGTGGCCTGATGGCTCTGGTTGGTCGCCGTCGTCGCATGCTGCAGTACCTCTACTCCGAAGACATTGAACGCTATCGTTCATTGATCGAACGTTTGGGCCTGCGCAAGTAAGGTGAGACGTCTTTTGGGGCGGCGCTCCGGGGAATTGCCGGACGCCGCCTTGAAGTTTAACTAGACTAGATATCGGTGCCAATATGGCACCCCAGAAAAATTGCATCAAACCCGTTCCGTTTCCCGGTCCTCGACAGTGACCTCCGGAGCATACGTTGCGGGGGTTTCGATCGAAGACCGACATTATGGGTTTGATGCAAATTGTTTGAAAGGAGACCTATGGAAGGTCCAGAAATTCAATTTGCAGAAGCCGTGATTGATAACGGCGACTACGGTACTCGTACCGTACGATTCGAAACCGGCCGGTTAGCTAAACAAGCTTCCGGCTCAGCCTTCGTCATGCTCGACGAAGAAACCTCTATGCTCTCGGCCACCACCGTGGGCAAAAACCCCCGCGAAGGCTTCGACTTCTTCCCACTTACCGTGGACGTTGAAGAACGCCAATACGCTGCAGGCCGGATCCCCGGGTCATTCTTCCGTCGTGAAGGCCGTCCGCCAACAGATGCCATCTTGGCTGCGCGTCTGATTGACCGTCCATTGCGCCCCTCATTTGCCGACGGCATCCGAAATGAAGTCCAGGTCGTAGTCACCGTGACCTCGATGGCCAACGACGAAATGTATGACAGTGTGGCCATCAACGCTGCCTCCATGTCAACCACCTTGTCTGGGCTAGACTTCGCTGGACCCATCGGTGCGGTACGTATCGCACTGATCGCCGATGAAAAGGGCGAAACCCAGTGGGTAGCGTTTCCGAAGTACTCTCAACTCGAAGACGCCGTGTTCAACATGGTTGTGGCCGGTCGCATCACTGAAGATGACGACATCGCGGTCATGATGGTTGAAGCGGAAGCCACTGAAGACGCCTGGACCCTCATCCACGAAAAAGACGTTGTCGCACCAACCGAAGAAGTTGTAGCTGACGGTCTTGAAGCCGCCAAACCCTTCATCAAGGTACTGTGCGAAACTCAAGCAGATCTTGCCGAACGAGCTGCGAAAGAACCAGTCGAAGTTCCACTGTTTGTGGACTACCAGCAGGACGCTTTCGACGCGGTCGAAGAATTCGCCTCCGAACGTCTGACTGAAATCTATTCGATCGGCGATAAGCAACAGCGAGAAACCGCTTCCGATGAATACCACAAGGAAGTCATCGAAGCGCTCGCCGGCGAAGGCAAACCATTCGAAGAACGCCAGGACGAAATCGTCAAAGCCTACGGCGCCGTCACCCGGCACATTGTCCGTAAGCGGATCTTGACCGATCAGGTTCGTATCGACGGCCGGGGATTAACCGATATCCGGCAGCTCACCGCCGAAGTCGAAGTGCTGCCGCGGGTCCACGGTTCAGCAATCTTTGAACGTGGCGAAACCCAGATTATGGGGGTCACCACCCTCAATATGCTGAAAATGGAACAGAACCTGGACTCCTTGAGCCCAGAAACTTCCAAGCGCTACATGCACCACTACAACTTCCCGCCATACTCGGTGGGAGAGACCGGCCGTGTCGGTTCACCGAAACGCCGCGAAATCGGTCACGGTGCCCTGGCAGAACGTGCACTCCTGCCGGTGCTTCCGACTCGCGAAGAGTTCCCATACGCGATCCGGCAGGTATCCGAAGCACTCGGCTCGAACGGTTCCACATCGATGGGTTCCGTGTGTGCCTCGACCCTGTCGCTATATAACGCAGGGGTGCCACTGCGCGCGTCCGTGGCCGGTATTGCGATGGGTCTGGTTTCAGACACCGTCGACAACGAGACCCGCTATGCTGCACTGACCGACATTCTCGGTGCCGAAGACGCCATGGGAGACATGGACTTCAAGGTCGCCGGTACCAGAGACTTCATTACCGCTATCCAGCTCGACACCAAACTTGACGGCATCCCAGCCGACGTTCTGGCTGCTGCGCTAACCCAAGCACGGGAAGCCCGGTTGCACATCCTGTCCGTGATGGAATCGGTCATCGACGAAGCTGACAGCATGAGCGCCACCGCGCCACGTATCCTGTCGCTGAAGATCCCAGTTGATAAGATCGGTGAGGTCATTGGGCCGAAGGGTAAGATGATCAACCAGATTCAGGAAGACACCGGCGCTGACATCAGCATCGAAGACGACGGGACCGTCCTGATTGGTTCAACCGAAGGTAAAGCCGCTGAAGAAGCTCGCGATACCATCAACGCCATCGCCAACCCACAGGTTCCAGAAGTAGGCGAGCGCTACCTCGGCACCGTGGTCAAAACCACCAGCTTTGGTGCGTTCATCTCCCTGACCCCAGGTAAAGATGGCCTGCTGCACATTTCTGAGTTGCGCAAACTCAACGATGGCAAACGCGTTGACGAAGTAGACGACATCGTCTCTGTCGGTTCTAAAGTACAGGTGGAAATTGCTAAGGTCGATGACCGCGGCAAACTGTCACTGGTACCAGTTATCGAAGACGGCGAAGAAGACTAACTTCACGACTACGACGTAGTATGCCGGGTTGGTCATGATGACCAACCCGGCATCATCGTTTAAGCTGTCGTAGTTGGTACCGCAAGACCCGAGGCCGCTTACAGATGCTTCATGACGTAGTTGCATCATGGCAGGGAAAGTACAGTCCGTAACACCCGGTCTACTAAGATGAGGATCATGTCGTCTCAAACTTCTTCGAACCCCAGTCCTGTGTTGCGTGTAGCCATCGTCGGTGCCACCGGCAAAATGGGACGCTACGCCGTGGATGCTGTGAATAACGCCGATGATATGGAGCTCGTCGCGACCCTTTCTTCGAAAAACCCGTTAGAGGACATTACGGCCTCCGGTGCGACGCACGTCTTAGACCTCACCGTGCCCGATGTTTCCCAACAGGTAGTAGCCTTTGCCGTTGATAATGGGCTCCATACTGTTATTGGCACCTCCGGGTGGACCGAAGATAAACGCGCGCTCCTCGAATCGCAGCTGGCCGAATATCCAGACATTGGAGTGCTGATTGCACCCAACTTTTCCATTGGCTCCGTACTCGCCACCCGCTTTGCAGCCCAAGCAGCACCCTATTTTGACTCGGTCGAAATCATCGAAATGCATCACCCCAATAAGGTCGATGCCCCTTCCGGAACTGCAGTGCGTACCGCCGAGATGATTGCTCAATCCCGTAAGCAGGCCGGTGTCGGCCCGTCACCGGATGCGACGACCCACGATCCCG
>JAJUIX010000216.1 GCA_029267455.1 Enteractinococcus sp.
ACGGTCAGGTCATTGTGGTTTTCCAGGTCTTCTGCGGTGGCTTCGCGCCACACAAACCGCGTGCGGTACCCGGCGGGTTCTGAATGCAACGCATCGATTTCTACCCCGAGGGCGACGTCGGTGTACTCCTGGTCCGAATCAATGGTCGGCAACAACTCTTGGACGACCTGACGCCAGGGCAAACCAGGGATCCCGTCTTCGGGTTCCTCATCGATTTCGGGCGAGTCGAGGTCGGCGGCGGTCAGCACATCAGAGTCCGCCACGGCCCGGTGATTCGTTTCGAAGATTAGCGCGGCACCGTGTTTACAATCGACCCCGACGGGACAGCTACAGGTTGCCAAGTCGACATCCCACACGGGGATACCGCCTAAGGTGCTATCGGTTTTGCGCAGCGTGACGGAGGCCCGCCAAATTTTATCTTCGGAGCCTCGGACCCGACCCACGAGGCGGCCGGATTCTTCGTTGAACTTGAGCGTCAGCACGCGATCTTGGGCGGCATAGTCTCGGCCGCGCTCGGTCATCGTATCGCCGAAGGTCGCGGCGACGGCTTGGATGTCAACGAAAGGGTAACTCACTGTGCCTCGTAGCGGCGCTGGCGTTCGGTCACACCGCTCAACCGGAAGGGTGCATTGGTTGTCTTAGATGTGGTGAACGTTTCGGAGGTGGCCGCAAAACTTTCGTGTAGTTCGCGGTACTCGTCGTAGGTCAGTTCAACGCGGTTATCGAGCTGTTTGGCCACATTTTGCGGATAGATGTGGTCGCGGTAGTTGTCTTGGACGACGCCGGTGAAGAATTCGGCAACCGCACCGGAGCCATACGAGAAAAAGCCCAGGCGTTTCCCGGCGAGCTCAGCGTTATTATGCAGCTGGGCGGTCAGCGCAAAATACAGCGATGCCGTATACGTGTTGCCCAGTGCGCGGTTGTAGCTCATCGACTCTTCGATCAGGTCATCGGACAGTTCGCAACCGGTGTGCTCGGCCATGGCGGCCAACTGTTTGCGCGCCATTTTGGTAAACGGCTGGTGGTGCAAGAACCGGTGAATATCGTCCACCGACAATTCGCGACGAGCGGCCAGGTCATCCCAGGCGGCCGTGGTGGCAGCCAGGTAGGCATCCAGGGAAAGCTGACCGTCCACAAACGGGGTAGTCGAGTCGTTGGGACGCCAGAAGTCGTTGACGTCGGTTGTGTGCAGGCCCGAGCCGGGTTCAATTTCAACCAGATTCGGATCGGCGCTGATCAGCATCGCCACGGAACCGGCGCCCTGAGTGGGTTCGCCGCCCGAGTCGAGTGCATAGCGTGCGACGTCGGAGGTGATGACTAAAATCTGTTCTTCGGGATTCCGAGCGATGGCGTTGATCGCCAGCTGCAGTGCTGCGGTCCCGGAGTAGCAGGCCTGTTTGAGTTCGATCGACCGGACGTTCGCGGGCAGGCCGAGGAGTTCGTGAAGGTAGACGCCGGCGGCTTTGGACTGGTCCACGGAGGATTCGGTTGCGAAATACACCTGACGGATCTTGGACACGTCGTGACGTTCCAGCAGCGTCTGGGCGGCTTCGGCGGCCATCGTGACGATGTCTTCGTCGGGGGCTGGCATGGAGAATTTGTCCTGACCCAGACCGATACGGAATTTATTGGGGTCGATGTCGTGCTGTTCGGCCAGCGTATCGAGATCCAGAACGTAGTGGGAAGTCGCGACTTCCAGGTCGTGGATGCCTATTTTCACCGATGACTCCTTCGTGGTTAGGCCTGTGCTTGTGGGCGCTCGTAGGCTACGTGGGCTTCCATCAGTTCGCCAGGGTTGGTTTGAGCTGCCAGCAGCGAAAGCTCGCCCGCCAGGACACTAGCGGCAATCAAGCTAGCAAGTCTACGCGAATCTGCACCGGGTTCGCTACGTTGGCCGATGCCCATGCGCGCCATGGCTTCTTCGATGTACGGCAGGTGTTTGCCGTTGCCCACGGTCCCAACAATCAGATGTGGCAGGGTGACCGCGAAGTATAGCCCCTCGGCACGGTCCTCGGCCCACACGAATCCTTGGGATCCTTCTACAATATTTGCTGCATCCTGTCCGGTGGCTAAATAGAACGCTAAGAGCATATTGGCAAAGTGCGCGTTGGCCGAGCGGATGGCGCCCGCCACACTTGAGCCCACATAGTTCTTGGTCACCACGAGCTGGACCACCTTGGCAGCGGTGGTGTGCAGGTTCTTTTCCACGATCTCGTGGGGAATGATCATTTCGGCGGTGACTTTTTTCCCGCGGCCCAAAATCCCGTTGACGGCGGTGGCCTTTTTATCGGTACAAAAGTTTCCCGAGATTGAGCCGTAGGACAGCCCGATGTTCCAGGACAGGATCGTGGACATGAGCGAATCCGATGCAGCGGTGGCCATATTGTGGCCCGATGCGTCGCCGGTCAGGAAAGCAAACCGAATAAACAACAGGTTCCCCACGATTTCAGGGTGCGCTTCGATCAGCTGGGCATAGCGCGAGCCTGCGGTCACGACGGCGGCGAGTTCGTCAAAGCGTTCGGCGATCGTGTCGGCTGCGGCCTGGGCGGCTCCGGCGTCGGTCGCGGTGAACAGCACCGAGCGGGTCATGCGTTCGTCGTGGACGGTCGCGGTGATACCCGAGGTGACCATCCGCGAGATTTTCGCACCGCGTCCAACCGAGGGCCACAGTGGGGTTTCGTAGGTGGCCAGTGGCACATCGATTTCTTCGACGCCGTCGAAGGCAGCACCGGTCATGCGCAGCGGTCCGACCCAGCGGGTGGGGACGCCGGTGGTGAAGGTGTCGTTGTACGTGGACTTGGACGGTTCAATGGGTGTTGGATCGATCACGGTATTCCTTTTCACGTAACGTGTTCTTTACTGTGGACGGTGCCGAGGGTGCGGGTCAAATTCTGAACCGATCAGCGAACCGTGTGACGTCAATATTGCGTGCGCGCGCCCGTTCAGCGCTGGTCCCGGTGATCATCACATCGGTGGCGCGCAGC
>JAJUIX010000261.1 GCA_029267455.1 Enteractinococcus sp.
CCCGCAGAGATTCGGTTGGTCAGGTGTGAGGTTCCAAAACCTGGTCCAACCGAGGTGTTGATTAAAATTCATGCCGCTGGCATCAATAATGCCGACCTTTTGCAACGAAGCGGTGGCTACAACGTGCCGGAAGGCGCAAGTGACATTCCTGGCCTAGAAGTCGCCGGGACCATCGCAGCGGTAGGCCAAGAAGTTCAGAACTGGCAGCTTGACGACCGGGTCGGCGCGCTCCTGGCTGGCGGAGGGTATGCCGAATACGTGGCAGTTGATGCTCGACAGGTAGTTCCGATTCCGGCCCAAGTAGATTTCATCGAAGCAGCAGGGATCATTGAAACAGCAGCGACCGTGTGGTTTAACGTCTTTATGACCGCGAACTTTCAGTCTGGAGATTGGGTCCTGATACATGGCGGTTCCGGTGGCATCGGCACCATGGCTATCCAAATGGTCAAAGCGATGGGTGGACATCCCATCGCCACGGCGGGGTCGGAAGCCAAAGTCGAGTACACCCAATTTCTAGGCGCCCACGGCATCAACTATCGCAAAGAAAATTTTGTTGATCGGGTACAGGAGATCACTGATGGCCACGGTGTCGATATCATTTTGGACATCATCGCTGGGGAATATTCGGAAGGCAACATGCGAGCCCTAGCCCAGCGCGGGCGCTGGGTGGTAATTGGTAGCCAAGGTGGTATTAAGGGACCGATCAATTTCCTGCGCCTGATGGCCAAGCAGGCCGTGCTGACCGGCAATCTCCTGCGGCCGCGCACTGCCGCAGAGAAAGGTGAGATTCTCAATGGACTGGTCGAACACATTTGGCCCCACTTTACGGATGGCACGATCGACCCATTAATTGCCCAAACGTTTCCGCTGGAAGATACCGAAGAGGCGTATACACGTTTTACGGAACCGGACCGGGTGGGGAAAATTGTGCTCACAATGTGAGACACTAAAAGATGATGAGACCCCGACCGTTTGCCCGCCGTCGTGAGGCAAAGAAACTTGATAAAGAGCTGGGCCATATGCTGTGGCGTCAAGCGTATGATCGTTTTGCGCGCTCACTCGATAGGTATTGGCAAATTGTTGACCCCGAAGAGTCCACCACCATCCCGCAAGATGAACTCAACGGGTTGATCAATGCCGGCAACGTCCTCACCGATGCGCTTGCCAGTGTTCGAGGGATTTGCACAGTGGCTCGCGAGCGTTTTGGCGAGCACGATCTCGACATCCCACCGGGTGCGAACGATATCCATCGGTTCCTTTCCCGGGCAGCCAACGATTTGGCCGCAACGGCCCAAGCCGCGGCAATGTTTAAACGAGGCCAAGCCAGTCTTGCTTCGGTGGGACGCCGGGCCGAAAAAGTACTTGAATCCGTACAATCCGCGCAACAACTCCTCAAATCCTGATGGCAGCATCTTCTACTGACAACGCATCGCACGAGCAGGAAGACCACGGTACACACATGTCCTCCGAAACAGACCGACCGGTCAAGTCTGGGGGTTCGCACACAGCCCAGGGTGGTTCCCACGCGATCCTCCATGACCATCACTTTGATTGGGTCGCACTACTTCGCAATACCGTTTTAGTATTGGTACTGCTGCTCATGCTTTGGCTGGCATTCAATGTGCGCTTGCCCTCTATTGACACGTTGCACGAACAAATCGCCTCGTGGGGCTGGGCAGCTTGGCTTGTGTTTATCGGCACATACGCGGTCGTAGCGATCACGCCAATTCCAGTGACGGTCATGGCCATTACTGCCGGCCTGCTCTTCGGATTCGTCGAAGGCACGCTATTATCGGTCATCGGCGTGTTGATTGGGTGTTGGGGTGCGTACTGGATCGCTCGCGGACTAGGGCGAGAAACCATTGCCAAACTGCTGGGCTCTCGATATCGCACCGTTGAGCAACACTTAGACCAGGCGGGTTTTCAGGCCGTGATGACGTTACGGCTCCTTCCCGGGTTCCCGTACTGGCCTGTTAACTACGGCAGCGGCGCGTTCGGCGTCAGGCAA
>JAJUIX010000139.1 GCA_029267455.1 Enteractinococcus sp.
AGCGCCATCGGGATAATGATTGAACCCGGGCCCGCAAATGGCCGAATCTCGCCCCAAAACACCAGGACGGCAGCAACCGCGCCCAGCAGAAACGAACCCAGCGTAGCCCAAAGAGCATGGGTGAGTTCTTGCAGAGCTCGCTCAGTACTGTTCATAGCTCCATCAAACCATATGAGCTACATGGTGGCCTTGTCCTGATCAGCGGAACTGGGCATCGGAGTATTCATGTCCGATACCCTCTGTGGAAGTCCGGGTGGCCAGTATGGTTTCGGTGTGTTCGCCCTGGCTGCCGTGAGTGTCGATCTCTGTTTGGCGCAGCACAACCCGGCGTGTTTTACCAGAAACCGTCTTGGGTAACTCCGTGACAAATTCTAACCGTCGGATGCGCGCATAGGGCGGCAGCGCAGTCCGGGCGTGGGCGAAAATCTCTCTGGCTGTGTCAGCGGTGGGGGAGTAGCCGGGAGCCAGCACCACATACGCTTTGGGAACGGCGGTCCGGATCGGGTCGGGGCTGGGGACGACGGCGACTTCGGAGATTGCGGGAAAACCCATCAGACCGTTTTCTAACTCGAATGGGGACAGTTTATAGTCTGACGCCTTGAAAAGATCATCGGCCCGACCAATGTAGGTGTAGACCCCGTTGGCATCGCGTGACATCAGATCGCCGGTCAGATATAGCTCCTTGCCAAACGCTTCAAGATTGCGTTCCGGATCTAAATAGTAACCGGGGGTCAGACCGACCGGCTTCGGGTCAAGCCGCAACGCGACCTGGCCCGCTCCAGCGCCGGTTATGATCTCTTCGGTTCGTTCATCCACAAGTTCGATGTCGAAACCAGGGAGCGGTTTGCCCAGGGCGCCAGCTGGCACATCAAGACCAGGGGTGGTTGCAATCTGCAGCGTGGTCTCTGTCTGGCCGTAGCCGTCCCGAATGGTCACGCCCCAGGCATCGCGAACCTGCTGGAGGGTAGCTAGATTCAGTGGTTCCCCGGCTGATAAGGCGTTTGTTGGAGGATGCTTGAGTTGGGACATGTCGGCGTGAATGAGCATGCGCCAGACGGTGGGTGGAGCACACAGGCTGGTGACGTCAAATTCTTCTATTACCTGCAGCATTGTGGCGGCATCAAAACGGGCATAGTTGACCGCAAGAATGGTGGATTCAGCAATCCATGGGGCGAAAAAGGAAGACCATGCGTGTTTTCCCCAACCAGGTGAGGAAATATTGAGGTGCACATCTTCGGCGCTGACTCCCAGCCAGTACAGCGTTGAGAAATGACCTATTGAATACGATTCTTGGGTGTGTAACACCATCTTGGGTTCACTCGTGGTGCCGGAGGTGAAATAGACCAGCATGGCCGCATCGGCTGGTGTGGGACCGTTCACCGTAAACTGATGGGTTGACGCATAAGCATCGGAATAGTGATACGTGCCGTCCACCTGGGTCGCGCCCGTGACAAAAATGCCAAGCTGCTCGATGTCCACCCCAAATGCCGACAGCTCCTTGAATTTGTGAAGATTGGCCTGATTTGTGAGGACCCAGTGCACGTCGGCGCGTTGGATCCGAGAAGCCAACGCTTTGGGATCCAACATGACCGTGGTGGGCAGGATAACCGCACCGATTTTCATAGCGGCTAGCATCGCTTCCCAGAGCTCGACTTCGTTGTCTAGCATCATCATGAATTTATCCCCACGGGAGACTCCGTGAGCTTGAAGCCACCCGGCCACTCGAGTGGAGCGGGCCGACAGTTCGGCAAATGTCAGACGGTGAGTTCCGGCATCACCCGTGACGATCAACGCGGGCTGATGGGCGCGTGTCGGATCGTTGCCCAGCGCATCGAACCAGTCCAGGCCGAAGTTGAAGTATTCAAATTTTGGCCATTCAAACTGCTCGGTGACCTCAGTTGGATCCAACGCCATAAGCCGGTCACGGGCAGCTCGATATTGTTCAGTTACTGTCAATGGACATCCTTTCACCGTGCGAGAGCACACGGAACCGTTGAGTCGACCACGGGCGATCTGTTGTGTCAGCGAGTAGTCCTATTTCCACCCTAGGTGCTTGAAGACTTCGACCCATCCGGCAAAAATCTCACGGTTTCGTTCAGGTCCAAGCTGGGCTGGATTGGCAAAGAGTACGTAGTCAGCTTCTACCACTGCTTCATCTTCCGAGAGCATTTCGGCCAGCTGCTCTACCGTGCCGACATAAGTTGGGCCGGAACGGGCAGGACTACCGTCGAGTTGGCCGGCTTGGTCTTGCATGCTGCCAGCATGCCCAAACATGCGCTCGTCCTGCACCGAACGTAGCGCAAACATCGAACGCGTGACCGCCGTCTGCCCGCCGGTATCAAACCCGGAGGCAGCATAGGCTTGTTGATACTGGCGCAGTTGATCCGCTTGCTGAATGTGGAAGGGGCGACCGTCATCTTGGAGCAGCAGCGTTGAAGATAACAGGTTATAGCCTTGTTGTCCGGCACGGATACCTGAGCTGGTGGAACCAGACCCCCACCACAAGCGGTTCAATAGCCCGGGGGATTGCGGTTGGGTTACCAAGTGGGTAGCCCCACCGGGAGACCACGGCGAGTTCGGATCACCGGTGGCGACCGGTACGCCTCCAATAGCATCACGGATACGCTGGCCACGTTGTTGCGCGACGTCATTCCACGTCTGACCGGGTGCTAACGTATAGCCAAACTGCTGTTGACCATCAATAGCGGCCTCTGGAGAGCCACGGGAAATTCCGAGCTGTAATCGGCCGTCCGAGATCAAGTCGGTCGTAGCGGCTTCTTCGGCGAAATATAACGGATTCTCATACCGCAGATCGATCACGCCGGTGCCCAGCTCGATCGTGGAAGTCTGTGCCGCCATGGCTGCCAATGTGGGGAACGGTGCAGACAGCATCCATTGAAAATGGTGGACTCGAATCCATGCCCCATCAAGTCCCTCCTGTTCAGCAGCCACGGTCATGGCCAACTGATCATCAAGCGCGGCTTTCGGGTCCACCGTTCGACTGGCACGATCGTAACCGAAATGCCCAAAATTCAAGAAGCCAAGTTTTTTCTGCATATTGGCGAAACGCTCCTTGACGCACCGATATTCCTCGTGTGACAGGTGTCTCCTGCCTTGTCATCCGGTCCGTGCACTTGTCCGCAGCATCACCTCGGCGGTGGAGCACGATGTAAGCCGCCTGTGGAGTGCGGGGGATTTCTCCACAGGCTCAGTCCGTAAGTGGGTGTTTTATAGCTGAATCTGGGATACTTGACGTGTTATGACTACCGTTTCATCAAAGACCGCGACTCCCGGGCCTGCGTTTAGCACACGCGAACGGGGTACTGGGGACCAGGGCGGGGCGCATCCCAACCCGTCAGCGACTGCTATGCACGTGCCACCGTTACATATTGGCAACCTCACGATTGACGTGCCTGTGGTGCTCGCCCCGATGGCCGGGATCACGAATAAGGCATTCCGCCGGTTATGTCGTGAATACGGTGGGGGACTGTACGTTTCAGAGATGGTCACAGCCCGAGCCCTGGTCGAACGCCATCCTGAATCCATGCGGATTATCGAACATGATGAGGACGAAACCCCACGGTCGGTCCAGTTATACTCGGTCGACCCGGTCTATACGCGCAAAGCAGTACGCATGATCGTCGACGAGGACCGAGCCGACCACATCGACCTAAATTTCGGATGTCCAGTCCCCAAAGTCACACGCAACGGAGGCGGCTCTGCTCTCCCGTGGAAAATTGAGCTGTTCACCGCGATCGTTGCGGGTGCTGTCAAAGAGGCTGAACGCGCCAATATCCCCGTCACGATCAAAATGCGCCGCGGCATTGATGAAGACCACTTGACATACCTAGAGGCTGCCCGGCGTGCCGTCGATGTGGGCGTCTCAGCCGTCGCCTTGCACGGCCGGACGATGCGTCAACACTATTCCGGTCAAGCCAACTGGGACTCTATCGCAGCGCTCAAGGAAGCAATTACCGAAGTACCCGTGCTTGGCAATGGTGATATCTGGTCGGCAGAAGACGCCATGGCCATGATCGAATATACCGGTGTCGACGGGGTAGTGATTGGTCGCGGCTGTCAGGGCCGTCCCTGGCTTTTCGGTGATGTCGAAAACGCGTTCAGCGGTTCAGAGCAACGCTTCCGCCCGGATCAGGGCACTGTGGCCGACGTACTCTACCGTCACGCGGAATTACTCGTCGATACGTTTGGCGGAAACGAAGACAAAGCCCTTCGCGATGTTCGCAAGCATGTTTCCTGGTACTTCAAAGGCTATCCGGTAGGCGGCAACATGCGCCGCGCGCTCACAGCAGTGGAAACACTGGCACAATTGCGGGAACTGTTAGACACTGTCGATCGCAGCGTGCCATACCCCGGCGCCGATGCAGAAGGCCCGCGTGGTCGAGCCGGTGCTCCTAAAAAACCACACTTGCCCGAGGGCTGGTTAGACTCCCAAGAGATCACCGAC
>JAJUIX010000226.1 GCA_029267455.1 Enteractinococcus sp.
CTCTGCCCCATCGGTCACGGCGTTATCGATGGAGCGTTGCATCGATGCTTCCAAACCTAAGCCATTCGTCACGACGAGGTCTGCGTTAATCATGTCCACAATTGCTGCGCTTGAGGCTTCAAACTGGTGTGGATCATCTGAAGCGCTCATCAAGGTAATCGTCTCTCCCCCGGCGCAGCTTGTGATCTGCTCGGCGATAGAACCGACTTGAGTGGTCGTGGCAACCACGGTGGCAGTTGCGTCGTTGTCATCCGTTTGACCGTCTGCCGTAGTTGAGCATGCCGACAACAGCACACCAGCTGCAGCAACACTCGCAGCAGCCAGCCCAATGTTTCGGTTCGAGAGCATAGTGATCCTTCTCATCCTGCAAGCTTTCAGTCACCTCAAGGGCGCCTGCCAACACCCCACATTAATGCAAATCATTCGCATTAGCAAAAATTCATGGTGCTGGCCGTTACAGCGCCGATTCGCCGCCGGCTCGGCCCATGCGCTGTCGGATGGTGATGGTTTGGGACTGGGTCACATCGCGAATCTCACCGACTAAGACTTCGATGACGTCTTCCAAAAATAAAATACCCACGGTTTCACCGCTAGCGTTTTGCACGCGGGCCATGTGGACGCCGATGCGCTGCATTACGGTTAGGGCTTCTTCGATGGGCTTGTCTAACGTGATATTGACCATCGAGCGGACTCGAGTCACCGGAATCGGCGCGGTGTAACGTTCCTCCGGGATTGATAACAGGTCTTTGATGTGCAAATACCCGATCACCGTGTTGTCACTCTTATCTTCAACGAGAAGTCGCGACAAGCCGGTTTTCCGTACCGCTTGATCAAAGTCCTCCGGCGTAGCCGTGGCGGAGACGCTGATGATCTGTTCCATTGGGACCATGACTTCTTTGGCGGTGACATCCGAGAAATGCAGGGCCCCGGACAAAATCCCCGACTGATCATCAACCAGTCCTGTGCGCTGTGATTCGGCGACGATGGATTGAACTTCTTCCAGCGTATACGTCGAGGTGACTTCGGTCTGAGGTTCAACCCGGAACAGGTGCAGGATAATATTGGCCGACCAGTTGAGTAGCTTGATTACTGGCCGCAAGACCTTTTCCAAAAAGACCAACGGCGGAGCTAAGATGATCACCGCACGGTCAGCGACGCTGACCGCAGCATTCTTTGGCACCATCTCGCCCAAGGTGACGTGCAGGAAGGTCACGACGATCAAGGCCAAGATGAAGGCCACAAGTCCAGCGATGGACGGGTCTAAGCCCATGGCTTCGAGGGGTACCCCAAAGAGGTAGGCAATGGCAGGCTCTGACACATTGAGAATCAGGAGAGAACATACGGTGATACCGAGTTGGCAGATCGCCAGAATATCGGTCACATGTTCCATCGCGAATAAGGCTTTTCGGGCGGCTTTAGAACCTTCTTCGACACGCGGCTCGATTTGCGAGCGCCGTGCTCCCATGACGGCGAATTCACCGGCCACAAAAAACGCATTGCCTAACAACAGCACGATCAGCCAGAGTAATCCGGGAATATGCTCACTCATGCATCTCCCTCCTTGCGGGCTGGCTGGTGATCGGCGTGGGTGTCCTCGTCGGGGATATATTTCACGCGCTCGATCCGGTGCCCATCGGTGCGTCGCACCTCTAGCGTGCCGCTGTCTACCCTGACGGTGTCGCCGACCTCGGCAACGCGGCCGAGTTCAGCCATAATGAAACCCCCAACAGTCTCGTAGGCTTCGTCCTCGTCAATCACCAGACCCGGGATGTGGGTCATGACCTCATCAGGCCGCAACACGGCTGGGAAAAACCATCCGCCGTCGGCGCTTTGCAACACACCCGGGGTGATGCGGTCGTGTTCATCGGCTACTTCCCCGACGATTTCTTCGACAAGATCTTCCAGTGTCACAATGCCAGCGGTGCCGCCGTATTCGTCGACCACCAGTGCCATCTGAAACGGCGCTTCTCGTAAATCTGTGATCAATGTGTCAAGCGTGACCGATTCTGGTACGCGGACCATCTCACTGACAATTGCGCCGGCAGTTAATTTACTGCGTCGCGACTTGGGCACGGCAATAACTTTTTTGATGTGTAAGATGCCACGGATCTCATCGGCATTGCCATCACTCACTGGAAATCTTGAGAAGCCGGTACGCCGGGCAAAGGCGAGCACCTCGTCCAACCTATCGTCGGATTCGATCGTTTCCATATCCATACGAGGCGTCATCACATCCGCTGCGGTGCGGGCGGAGAACTTCAACGTGCGGTCCACAAACGATGCCGTTTTGACATCTAGTGTGCCCATCTCTGCTGACCGACGGACCAGGGACGAAAGTTCTTCTGGTGTACGGGCGCCGGAAAGTTCTTCCTGAGCGGTCACACCGAAGAGGCTCAACACCCAGTTCGAGAAGTTATTCAGGCCGGCGATGATCGGGCGAAAGATCGCGGTAAAAACTAATTGAGGTCGAGCCAGCATGCGGGCGATGGGCATCGCCCGGGCTAGGGATAAGTTTTTTGGAACTAGCTCACCGATGAGCATGGACAATCCAGTCCCAATGATCATCGCAATGGTCAGCGAGACGGAGTACACGACCGCTTCGTTATCACCCAGGAGCGGTTCAAGCGGTACAACCAGGAGCCGACCCAGCGATGGTTCGAGGAAGAAGCCGGTCAGCAGTGCCGTCAGCGTGATGCCCAGCTGACATGACGACAGCTGCGTTGACAGCGACTTCAGTGCTTTCAG
>JAJUIX010000176.1 GCA_029267455.1 Enteractinococcus sp.
GGGAATTACAGCTAGGCTGCCCCTACATTGTTATCTTGGTCACAATGTGTTATAGCGTGTCGAACGTTTGGTCCTCAAAGGGGAGGCCGCCATGAACTGGCATCCAGAAATTCTCTTATACACTCGGCTGCGCAAGTCTCCGTACTTTCATGCATCCGGTAAGCATGGCGTGGAAGCCTACAGTGTGGTGAATCACCAGTATCACCCGCGTCGTTATGGTGACCCAGTCGAAGAATACTGGGCCCTTGTCAATGACGTGACGCTCTGGGACGTCGGTGCAGAACGTCAGATTGAAATTACCGGCCCTGATGCCTTCGAACTCGCCAATATCACCATGCGCGATCTCAGCGGTCTGGAAGTTGGGCAGTGTAAGTACGCGCTCATTACGACGCAGGACGGTGGAATCATCTCGGACCCCATCCTGTTGCGGCTAGCAGAGCATCGTTTTTGGTTTTCGACCGCCGAATCCACGTTCCTCGTCTGGGCCCTGGCAGCTGCCCACTGGTCTGGACTCGATGTCACAGTCAAAGAGGCCGACGTCGGCCCGGTACAGGTGCAAGGAAACAAAGCACTCGAGGTGCTGATCGATCTGTTTGGTGAATCGATACGAGACAGCCGCCGATACTGGTCGAAACTCTATGAACTCGACGGTATGCAAGTAGTCGTATCCCGCACCGGGTTTACGAATGCGCCCGGGTACGAGATCTATCTGGAAGAGGCCAGTATGCATGCGGATCGGTTGTGGGAAACCGTCTACGAAGCTGGTCAGCCCCACGGCCTGCGGGTCACGGGCCCGATCCACATCAGTCGCATCGAGGCCGGGATTTTGTCCTATGACGCGGACATGGACCTCAATACCAATCCCTTTGAGGTGGCGTTTCATTACCCGTGGCTGAACGAAATTGACCAGGAGACACCATTCATTGGACAGCCCGCACTACAACAGATCAGAGACGAAGGTGTCGACCGGAAACTCGTGGGGGTAGAAATCGACGGCGAGCCGCTGGGGTCGTATGTTGATGGTTCGATGCCAGAACCTTTTCCTGTCCTGTCCGATAGACAACAAATTGGTCAGGTGAGTTCGGCCTGCTATTCGCCGCGGCTAGAGAAAAATATTGGTTTTGCGATGGTACCTGCGGCACAAGCCGAAAACGGCACCAGTCTGCAAGTTGAAACCCGAAGTGGCACGGCGACCGCGACCGTCGTGGACAAACCCTTCCTGGCCTACCAGGGGTGATCGGTGAACGCTACCGCAGACGAAAGTGCGACGATAGGCTAGCCTAGCTTCGTGACTGTCCAACAACTTCGCGCCACTCGATCTCCATGGGTCGCCTTTGCCGTCACCACCTCGGTGGCGGTGTTGACGATCCTTGACGTGGTCAAAGTCAATGTTGTACTGACCCCACTAGAGGAGACGCTGGGAGCAACACCAACCCAGACCAGTTTGGTCGTGGCCGGGTACGTCTTGGCGTTCGGGATCGCGCTCGTCCCTTCCGGGCGACTGGGAGATCAGTGGAACCGCAAAGCGATGTTCATGATCGGTCTGATCATTTTCGCTATTGCCTCATTAGGCGCTGCTCTAGCCCCAAATGCCACATTGTTAGTCATCGCTCGCATCCTGCAAGGCGTTGCAGCAGGCACACTTATGCCTCAAGTGCTTGGGATGATTCAAACCCTTTTCCAAGATGAGGCACGGGGTAAGGCCTTTGGCATTTTCGGCGCGGCCATTGGGCTGGGCACCGCATTCGGCCCCACACTCGGTGGGGTTTTCCTTGGCGCCTTCGGTTCAGAGCTTGGTTGGCGCTGGACTTTTGGCATGAATGTGCCGCTGGCGTTAATCATCATTCCCTTAGCACTGTGGCTTATCCCAGCCGCCCAACCCCGCGAAGGACGTGCCGATCTCGATCTGGTAGGCGTGAGCCTGCTGGCCATGAGCGTCTTGTTCGTGATGCTGCCATTTGTGCTGACCACCGGATCGGGCGATGATCCTCTGCGCTGGGTGTTCCTAGTCCTGGGGCTCATCACGGCGGTGCTGTTTGTCCGCTGGGAAATCCGATACCGAAACGCCGGCAAGAGCCCGGTGCTGGACTTCACCCTGTTCGGATTTTCGTCCTACCGTAACGGCGTCATCATTACGACGTTATTCTTCGCCGCCATGCCGGCAATGTTTTTGGTAATGACCCTGTTCAATCAGCAGGGTCTCGGCCACGATCCCGTTGTCGTCGGCCTCATCACCGTCCCGTATGCCATCGTGTCCGCGATCGTCGCCGCGGTCGTTGGCCGTTACACCTTCCGGCACGCGACGAGTTTGATCATCTGGGGCTTCATCATCTTTATTGCCGCCCTCATCGGTCTGGTAGCAGTCTCCGCCGTCGTTCCACCAGAACACAACCCGCTTGCGATGGCCATCGTCTTAGCAGTTGCCGGCATCGGCCCCGGATTCATCATGGCCGCAAACCAAATGCGCACCCTGATGGATGTCCCCGTCACGCAAGGTGGGGTCGCTGGCTCATTTCAACAAGTCGGTCAGCGCGTCGGCAACGCCATCGGTATCGCCGTCGGTTCAGCTATCTTCTACGCTCTGGTCGTAGCGGTGCCCCGTGACGCCTCAGGACTGCCGGACCCCACCGATCCCGACAGCATCGCAACCTATGCCAACGCTTTCCAGATGGCCATGGCAGTACTGATCCTGTTTTCCCTTGTCGCACTCATCTTCGCCGGCATTGATCATCGCGCTCGCAGCCGACAACTGGCAGAACAAGCTCTCACCGGATCGCGCACAAAACACTGACGACGACGCTGCGCCAATCTAGTCTCAGCGAAGGTTATCCACAGATGATGCTGTCGTAGGCGTGTCGATGACGCCGGGTTCTTTAGTCTCGAATGCATTCCGATTGCATTAGGCAATCGATTGATTCGAGGAGACACATTTGAAGAACACCGTCTTGGCGTCACTGGCCACTATCAGTCTGGGTGCCGGCCTGCTGCTACTTCCCGGTATAGCGTCCGCAGCTTCGTTGGAGGCCTCAGAAGAAGAACTTACCGCCGTTATGGGGCCAGCGCAGGAATATCAACGCGGTCTATCCGTCAATGGCGTGGCACCGACGCTGCGTTCTGTGGTCGTAGGCGAGGAGAGTATCCTGGCATACTGCATCGAATACTGGATCCGGGCTGCTGACCCCGACCACGAATCGGCCGTGACGGGTTGGGATGAATTCACCGGAGACAATAATTTCAAAACCGATCCACAAGTGCGTCATAGCGTTGCCTGGATACTCCGGCACTCGTATCCCACGCTTTCACTGGAACAGGTCGCACAACAAACCGGTGCAGTGGGGCTGTCTGAGGCGGAGGTTATCAGTGCAACACAGGCTGCGATCTGGCATTTTACCGACGATTTTGTGCCCGATAAAGAACTGCTCGTAGAGGATGCTCCAGACGGCACGGCTCGGACGAC
>JAJUIX010000173.1 GCA_029267455.1 Enteractinococcus sp.
CTCAATTAAAACCCCCTTACCCTGGGCACTGGGTCTGATCTTTTCCTCATACACGCTCCAGTGGGGTGCGATCCTCAGCTTCTTGCCCACGATCTTCGCCGAAGCCGACATCAGTGCGGAACTCGATGCCGCGATCGTCGTGGGGATAGCCACCGCAATCGTCGGCGGACTCAACGGGCTGGCCAATGTGTTCACCGGGACGCTCTTACAGCGCGGGCACCCACCACGTCGACTGCTGATCGTGGGGCTGGCCACCATGGCGGTAACCTCAACGCTGGTGTTTGCTCCTGACTGGTCGCAAGTGCCCGGCACCGTCGCCTGGGCACTGCTGGCTGCAGCAATTTTTTCCTTCACCGGGGCACTGGTGCCCACCACGGTCACGCGCCAAGCCGTGGATATTGCACCACCGGGTGGCTCACCGTCAGCGGTGATCGGCCTGATGACTCAGATGTATAACCTGGCAAACTTCGTCGGCCCCGTCATCCTGTCGGCTATTGCCGCGGCGGCCGGATCGTGGCGCATGTCGTGGGCGATGACAGTCACGGCGTCCATCATCGGGATATTGACGACGCTGGTGTTTGTGCCACGCGGCGTGGACCCATATAAAACCTACGACAAGGTTTGATTACAATGTCATCTGGACTGAAACGCCAGCTGGGGCAGCAGCTGAGTACGGGGCCGCAGAGGCCGTGACACCGTCGCGAACCTACGTTTTGTAAAGGACGCTTTTTCGTGACCGAAAACCCTCACGTGACAAGTAAATCTACCCGAGGAAGTTTTGCGCCGGTGGGTTCCCATATTTATCCGGTGCTCTTTGCCATCATGGCCGTCGTTTTCATTCTGTCGAATATCGGCGGGGCCAAGGGTGTTCAGTTCGGGCCGATTCTGACTGACGGCGGGTTCTTCCTTTTCCCAGTGGCCTACATCGTCGGCGACATTATCTCGGAAGTCTATGGGTTCAAAGCCTCCCGACGAGTCATCTTCACCACCTTTCTCATCTCCGCGTTTGCCTCGCTAACGTACTGGATCATCATTATCCTGCCGCCCGCCGAGTTTTACGACGGTCAAGAGGCGCTTGCCAGAACCCTGGGGCCGGTTCCGCTGATCGTGTTGGCCTCACTCGTGGGCTTTGCGGTGGGGCAATTGACCAACGCCTGGATTATGGTCGCGATGAAACGCCGCAGCGGTGAACGGTACCTCTTCGGTCGCATTGCCGTGTCGACCTTGGTCGGCGAAATGCTGGACACTGTCGCATTCGCTGCGATCGCCGCAACCGTGATCGGGATCGAAACCTTTGGGCAATATGTGATGTTTGTGCTGGTGGGATGGGTATGGAAGACCATCGTCGAACTCGTCCTCGCACCGGTCACCATGTGGACGATTAGCAAAATCAAGGCCGCTGAACCGCACTACGGCAGTGTGCTTGAGGCATAGATGACGCAGTATTGCATAGCCTGTTGCGTTCGCTTGCTGAACGTGGTGAGGTAGGACATCAGAATCACGAGTGCTGATCCCATACGCCCTGGCTGATCAGCCAGCAACCCTCTCGCCGTAGCGGGGTGCTCCAGGTGATGATTCGGCTAAGTTCAACCGTTCTTAGCAAGTATGGCGCCGTGTGCGGTCAGTCGCGTCCGACGCCACGAAATACTTGAGGAGTCTGGCATGACACAGACCTTTACCCCCATCGTTCACGACGCAGATCAAGACACCATTGCTCAACTTTGGGACGAGCTGCAGCCGGTATTTGATGAGATTGCCACAACCGCTCCACAGCGTGATGCGGTCGGCGGTATTGAAAAGGCCCCGGTCGAACAACTCCGTGACGCAGGTTTCACGCGACTTCGCGTGCCCGTCGAATACGGTGGCTACGGTTTGTCGTTGCCGCAAGCCTATGAGTTTTTTGTCGCGCTGGCCGCGGCCGATTCGAATCTAGCCCAAGCGCTGCGGGCGCACTGGAGTTTTATCGAAGACGTGTTGTCTCGCACCGATGAGCAGGCCGAGTTCAAACACCGCTGGCTCACCCGGTTGGGTAGCGGCGTGATTTTAGGCAACGCGATCACTGAACGCGCCAATGCGCACGGGGACAATGCGACCCGGTTGCGTGCTGAAAACGGTCAGTGGGTGCTCAATGGCACAAAGTATTATTCCACCGGCACCGGGTATGCCGACTGGATCATGGTCGCCGCCACCGGACCGGACGACGAGGCAGTGTCAATCACCGTGCCCGCTGATGCGCCAGGGGTTGAAATTGTCGACGACTGGGACGGGTTTGGTCAAAAACTTACGGCTTCGGGAACGACACATTTCCACGACGTCGTCGTCGATGAGGCGGAAGTGTTTCCGGCCGGGCATGGTTTGGATTCTGGCGAGCGTACCGCCTTTGGTCAGGCGGCCTGGCAGACCGTGCATCTGGCAACGCTGGTGGGTATCGCTCAGGCTGTGCTTCGTGATGGGGTAGCCTACGTTCAATCCCGGACTCGCACCTTTAGCCACGGCGCCGCCGACAGAGTGCAGGATGACCCGCAGGTGTTGCAGTTACTGGGTGAACTCAGCTCGCAGGTGGCCGGCATCGAGACGATTTTCCGCGCGATCCCTCCGGTACTGGCTGAACATTTCGCCGCCGATGCGCGCGGGGAGCAGCTGCCCGAGGCCGAAGTTGATGCGCTCTATGCTCAGGTGTACCAGGCCCAACAGGTCATTGCTCCGGTGACGCTTGACGTGGCGACGAAGATCTTTGAGGTTGGGGGAGCCTCGGCGACGTCCCAGTCACGTGCGTTCGACCGGCATTGGCGTAACGCTCGGGTATTGTCCAGTCACAACCCGCTCATCTACCGGGCGCGGATCCTTGGCGATTATGTGGTCAACGGCGTCTCACCGGAACGCAAATACACCGTGGGCCAGGCGGGCTAGGACCGCGCTTTGGCCCCGTAGTACCGCCCCAGCATGTGGTCTTTGAACTCGTAAAAGTCGCCGTCGACGATGGACTGCCGGATCGTGTCAACCAAGCGCACCGTGAAGCGTAGGTTGTGAATCGACATGAGCGTACCGGCCAGGATTTCGTCGGCCTTAATGAGGTGTCGCACGTAGGCTTTCGAATAGTTGGCGCACGTGTAGCAGTCGCAACCGTCTTGCAACGGCGACAGGTCGGAGGCGAATTCGGCGCGCGGTAGGTTGATTCGGCCGTATTCGGTGTAAAACGCACCGGTGCGGCCGACGCGGGTGGGGGAGACAGCGTCGAACGTATCGGCGCCGGCTTCAATCGCGGCGAAGAGATCGTCCGGTTCGGAGATGCCCAGCAGGTGGCGGGGTTTGTCTTCGGGCAGTTCTTCGGCACACCAGCCCACAATGGTTCCCAGGTTTTCCTTCTCGAACGCTCCGCCTAGACCGTAGCCGTCGAACCCAGCCTCGGTGCCGTTGAAATCGGCGCGCATCTCGCGCAGATCGCGGCAGGCCTTGCGCCGCAGGTCTTCGTATTGGGCGCCCTGAATGAC
>JAJUIX010000048.1 GCA_029267455.1 Enteractinococcus sp.
CGTCAATCCTCGGACCCAAGAGACTGTTTTCCGGGCTACGGGCAAAGCCGGCGTCGTGCTGGTGGCCGATGGTGACTATAACCGGGCCAAGAGGCTTGCTGAAAAACAGCGCAAACACATGCAACGGTTCTTACCTAACGTGGAGATCCGGGTGCTCCAAGTCGGACACGGACCCAACGAAGTGGAACTGCATGAGGTTAAATCCACGATTAAACGCATGAAGAAAACGCTAAACCGACACGAAGTCCGTGCAGTAGAACAGCGCATCTCTTCATTACCTACCAATAATTTGGGTATCCCGAAAGGTATTGATCCCAATCGGATGCGCCCAGATCGAAAAGCGCTACGCGGACGCTAACAGCGCTACGAGTCACATACAAGACTGGTTGGTACCGTGAGATCACATATGGATTTCAACGGTGCCGGCCAGTTTGTCATGTAAGCCTCGACCATCCCGGTCAATGATGATGACGGGGATAACAAGCCCGAGTAACACTGCGCGGATAGCCGCTTGATACAGCTTGATGGTGGCCCCACCGACCTGAACTACTTGAATCCGAAACACGCGTTTCCCCAGTGTGGTGCCGAAAAGCCACAGCAAAGCAAAATGCATGAAGACAAAGATCCCTAGTATCAGCCACTGGCTGTTGGATTCAAAAAACATGGCGAGACCGGCGGCGATGAACCAATCGATAAAGACCGCACCAATACGACGCGGATAGGAGGCAGCGGAGGCAGGTCCGGACTCAGGTAGCCCTAGAAATTCGCCAGCCCACCGTGGTTCACGTGAAGAATTCTCTGCGTTGCTCATCATCTCTAGCTTAGATGCTCGACCGGGCCGCAAACGCATTGGTTCCGCCTACTACTGTGCGTTAGACCCCAATCCCGGGGTTTCGAGGTTGAGAACTTCAGTGTGATGTTCAAACTCGTTAAGCTTATACCATCTTGTACGCAATGAATGGAGTGACAATGTTCACCTCACCCGAAGAAGTTTTATCTTATATTCAGGAACAGGACGTGGTTTTTGTAGATATCCGGTTCACCGATCTGCTCGGTGGACAGCACCACTTCAATGTTCCTGCCGAATCAGTAGATGAGGACTTCTTCACCACCGGGCAACTCTTCGACGGTTCCTCAATTCCCGGATTTGCCGGTATCGCGGATTCCGATCTCCAACTCATCCCCGATGTGGGAACCGCCTTCGTGGACCCGTTCCGGAAGCACAAGACCTTGTGCATGTCGTTTTCTATCTTGTCACCGCGCACCGGTGAAGCCTATGTGCGTGATCCACGGTCGGTGGCGCAACGGGCAGAAGACTATGTCGCCTCCACTGGCATCGCAGACACTGCAATCTTCGCGGCCGAAGCGGAATTCTATATTTTTGACGACGTTCGCTTCGAGACCCACCTGCCAAACCGCACCTTCGTCTCCGTGGATTCGGATGAAGCCTACTGGAACGACGCCACCGAAATAGAAGGTGGTAACCTCGGTCACCGTAACCTGCCGATGAAGGGCTACTTTCCTGTACCGCCCGTCGATAAGCATGCCGACTTGCGCGACGATATCTCGCTGCTCTTAGGACAAGTTGGTCTCGAAGTAGAGCGCTCGCACCACGAAGTTGGGGCCGGGGGTCAAGGTGAAATCAACTATCGATTCAACACCTTGCTACGCGCCGCAGATGACGTCCAACTGTTTAAGTACATCGTCAAAGGTGCTGCAAACCAAGCCGGTAAGACAGCGACCTTCATGCCAAAACCCGTCTTTGGCGATGGTGGCTCGGGCATGCACTGCCACCAGTCATTATGGATGGATGGCGAACCACTATTCTATGACGAACGAGGCTACGCGAACCTTTCCGACACAGCTCGCTGGTATATCGGGGGACTCCTCAAGCACGCCTCAGCCGTCTTGGCCTTCACCAACCCGACGGTAAACTCATATAAGCGCCTGGTCAAAGGCTTTGAAGCGCCGATTAACATGTTGTACTCGCAGGGTAACCGTTCAGCCGCTATTCGAATCCCGGTGACCGGCTCCAATCCGAAGGCCAAGCGTCTAGAGTTCCGCGCCCCTGACCCATCCGGCAACCCATACCTCGGCTTTGCTGCACAGCTCATGGCTGGTCTGGATGGTATCCGGAACCGTATCGAACCCGCCGAACCCATTGACAAGGACCTCTACGAGTTGCCACCCGAAGAGGCGGCCAACATTCAGCAGGCTCCTCGCACGCTTGCAGAAGCCATCGATGCGCTCGAAGAAGATCACGACTTCTTGTTGGCCGGAGACGTCTTCACCGAAGATATTATTCAAACCTGGATTCAGCTGAAACGCGAAACTGAAATCGCGCCGATGGAAGCCATGGTCTCCCCCATGGAGTTTGAGCTGTACTACTCGGTCTAATACGGCATCGTCAGCCGTTGGTTGACCGTTGGTTCTCAACCTCGGATGAGCGAAAACGCCCGCCAACCGGTGGGCGTTTTCGCTTTTAACACTAAATGTCGTCCAAATCTCCCCAAGGACGGCAACATTGTGTACAGTAGTCGATGTGTTCCGGGGTCGGTGAGAATCCGAACCGGCGGTGAAAGTCCGCGACCCCCGCGCCCGCGGGGCTGAACCAGTGAAACTCTGGTACCGACGGTGATAAGCGAAATGCTTTAGTCCGGATGAGAGGAACGCGCTGCCAAATGGCAGCATTTCCCGGCGCACCTGTATCACAAGGAGTAAGACGCCGGATGTTATCTCACACCCAGCTTTCTTCTGCGATGCAGCGCGCTATTACGCTCGCTCGTCGTGGTCCTGCCGGCGACGTCAACCCTCAAGTCGGATGTGTCATCCTGGATGAGCACGGCACGATCATCTCCGAAGGGTTCCACGCCGGAGCAGGCACAGACCACGCAGAAATTGTGGCCCTGACGAACCTCAACCCGGGCCTTGATCCGGCCACTCTGACCGCCGTCGTCACGCTTGAGCCTTGTAACCACACCGGCAAGACACCCCCGTGTGCTGATGCTCTGCTCCGCTCCGGTATCGGAACGATCGTCTATGGTCAACCCGACCCTGGCGAAAAGTCAGCCGGCGGCGCCATGAAACTGTACACCCATGGCCGCCGTATTATCGGTGGGATCGAATCTGAAGCTACCCGAAAGCTCATCGCAGATTGGCGCGCTCGCAGTGACAACATAGCCTCCGGGGTGATCGCTAAATGGGCCCAATCCCTAGATGGTCGCTTAACTGCCGCTGATGGCACCAGCCAGTGGATCACCTCGGCAACTTCGCGCCGTCATGTCCATATACAGCGGGCACTGGCCGACGTCATTATCACCACCACAGCATCCGTAGCCACAGACAACCCATCGCTGACCGCCCGCGACGAAACCGGGGACCTGTTAGTGCCTGCGAAAGATCAACCCCTCCCGGTGATCTTTGGAGAAGGGGCGGTTGATTCCTGTGCGGCCATCCATAAGCATCCTGCCCTGAAGTACCGTGGCCTGAACACTGCCCCACGCTTCTCGGGAGCAAACCTCGCCGCTGATTTCGCACAACTCACCGAACTGATGGGATACAGCCCCAGAATCTTTATCGAGGCCGGGCCCCGCTTTCTCAACGCGGTCCTGGCAGAACAACTCGCAGATCAGCTGCTCATCTATACGGCCCCTTCCTTGCTAGGCGGCCCGCACCACGTAGTGCAAGACTTAGGCGTTACCACCCTGGCTGAACGTTTTGACTTTACTTTCACCGGCATCCACCGACTGGATACCGACCTCGTCACCACTCTGCGGAAGGACCATTAATGTTTACCGGCATCATTCAAACCCGAGGCACGATCACCGCGATCACCAACACCTCCGATGACACGCTGGCCATGACGATTCAGGCTCCCAGTGTGCTAAAGGATGTTCGACGCGGCGACTCGATCGCCATTGACGGGGTATGTTTGACCGTCACCGATTTCAACGCAGAAACCTTCACCGCCGACGTCATGGTCCAAACCCTGAATCTGACCTCCCTGGGCACAAAGACCGCCGGGGATGAAGTCAACGTCGAACCCGCGATGGCTGCAACGGACCGATTCGGAGGTCACATCGTTCAAGGCCACGTGGAAGCTACCGGAACCGTTCTGGAAATCGAACCTGACAACAAATGGACCCGGATGCGCATCAGCCTCCCAGAGCGTCTGGCACCCTATTTGATCGACCAGGGATCGATCACTGTCAACGGGATCTCTTTGACGGTAGCCACGGTGTCAGAACCCACTGCAACCGAACATTACTTCGACATCTTTTTGATCCCCGAAACCCTAGCGGCCACCACGCTGGGGAACGCAGCGGTGGGCGACGTCGTAAATCTTGAAACAGACCTTCTCGCGCGCCACATCGCTCGCATGATCCAGTTCAATACCAATGAGGAAAAATGACACTCGATACTATTAGCCAAGCTATCCAAGCCATCGCTGCAGGCCAGCCGGTCATTGTTGCTGATGATGAAGACCGCGAAAATGAAGGCGATCTGATCTTATCGGCACAATTAGCCACGACCGAAACCATCGCGTTTATGGTCGAACACTCCTCCGGTTTGTTGTGTGCACCCATGTCGGATGAGATCGCTGACCGGCTCGAATTGCCAATGATGGTCGCCCACAACCAGGATGTGCGACAAACCGCCTATACCGTCACCGTGGATGCCGCAGAAGGCGTCACCACCGGTATTTCGGCTGCTGACCGCGCTCATACGGTCAATCTGTTAGCCAGCTCCGACACCACACCGTCGGATCTGAATCGTCCCGGCCACATCTTGCCGCTGCGCGCAGTTTCAGGTGGCGTCCGGCAGCGTCCCGGCCATACTGAAGCAGCCGTTGAGCTGATGCATCTGGCCGGTCTGGCTCCCGTGGGGGTTATTGCCGAAATCGTGGCCGAGGACGGTGACATGATGCGTCTTCCCGGCCTGATCGAGATGGGCGCAGAATATAACATCCCGGTCATCACGATCGAAGCGCTGACCGAATACCTGGATGAACACCACCCGGAGACGGCTCCTGAAAACACGATTCACCGCCACGTCTCCCAGCGTGCCGAGGCTGTGGTCCCCACCGATTTCGGTCAACTTACCATGAAGGTGTATCGCGACCGGAAAGCCGGGGTAGAACACCTAGCCCTGATCGGGCCACATACCGTGTTGGGCACAGACGAACCGACCGTGGTTCGTGTCCACTCCGAGTGTCTGACCGGCGAAGCCTTTGGCTCCCAAAAATGTGAATGCGGGGCTCAGCTCGATGCCTCCCTGGAGCACATTGGCACCCACGGTGGGATCGTGATTTACCTGCGCGGTCACGAAGGTCGCGGTATCGGCTTGGGCAATAAAATCCGGGCCTATCAGCTGCAGTCCACCGGCCTTGATACGATCGAAGCCAACGAGCACCTGGGCTTACCCGTTGATGCTCGTAGCTACCGGGCGGCAGCCGAAATCCTGGATAGCCTGGGCATCCGAAACGTCAAACTGCTGACCAATAATCCGGACAAGGTGGCCCAGCTTGAGGCCAACGGCATCAACGTCACCGAACGCCTCGGGCTCATCGTCGGACAGCATCCGGAAAATCACGGCTACCTGACCACCAAAGCCACCAAACTCAACCACGCTATCCCAACCGAAAACGTCTAAGGAACACCATCATGGCCAAACACGGCGCACCCCAACTTCATGTCGATGCCAGCGGTCTCAATGTCGCCCTCATCGCAGGCTCGTGGCACACCACCGTCATGAAGGGGCTCATTGACGGAGCCAAGACCACCCTAGAAACCTCTGGCGCTACCTATGACCTCATCACAGTGGCGGGGTCATTTGAGATTCCGTTAGCCGCACAGGCCGCACTGGCAAATGGGTATGACGCCGCAGTGTGTCTCGGAGTGATCATTCGAGGCGATACCCCGCACTTTGATTTCGTCGCCGACGCCGTCACTTCTGGCTTGACCCGCGTGCAACTGGATGCCGGCAAACCGGTTGGATTCGGCATTCTCACCGTCGATAACGATGCGCAAGCACTCGATCGGGCCGGGTTAGAGGATTCGAATGAGTCCAAAGGACAAGAAGCGGCGGAGGCTGCATTGCAGTTGGCCGTGACGGTCAAGCAGCTTGCGGAATAATTGGGGTCTCACTTGGTGCTGTAGCTGCTAGACGTCACTACTTTGGAGGTACCTTGACTGCACCCTACGCAGTGTCCATTCTCGATCTAGCCAACGTACGCCACGGCCAACCCATTGCCGAAGCGCTGCAAGAATCCACGGAACTCGCCGTCCTTGCCGACGAATTGGGTTTCCACCGCCTGTGGTTTGCCGAGCACCACAATATGGAAACGATTGCTTCCTCGGCAACCTCGGTCTTGTTGGCACACATGGGCGCACACACGCAAAACATCCGTCTGGGGGCCGGTGGCATTATGTTGCCCAACCACGCTCCCCTAGTGATCGCCGAGCAGTTCGGAACCCTCAAGGAGCTTTACGGCGATCGCATTGATTTGGGCTTAGGGCGCGCGCCCGGCACCGATCAGAAAACCCTCATGGCACTGCGTCGGACCAACCAGTCCGCTGATCGGTTTCCATCCGATGTGTTGGAACTGCAGGGGTACCTCAAAGGCGAATCCCGCATCCCCGGGATCAACGCCTACCCCGGGATGGGGACCAATGTACCGTTGATCATCCTGGGCTCCTCACATTTCGGTGCGCAACTGGCGGCACAACTGGGTCTGACGTACAGTTTCGCTTCCCACTTCGCCCCGCAAATGCTGGAGTCTGCCGCCGCGCTCTACCGCAGCGAGTTCAATGCCTCAGAGGACCTCGCCAAACCACATTTCATCGCCGCGGCAAATGTGATCATCGCTGACACTGAAGACCATGCACAGCACATGTGGGAACGTGCCAAGCGCGCTCGCGTTCGCACGATGCTCGGGCGGGGACGCAAACTCAGTGACGACGAGGTTGAACAGCTCGTCCATTCGGCACCGGGCCAGCAGGTCTTGCAGATGTTGGAGATGACTGCCGTTGGCACCCCGGACCAAGTGCGTGATTGGTTGGACGACTTCGCAGCCCGGGTCAATGCGGATGAACTCATGATCACGAACTTAGCCGGACCCCTCGAAGATCGAAAACGCGCCCTGCAACTGATCTCGGACCACATCATTCACCGATAGGTTCTGAAGACTGCGGTATTCCACCCGTTACTACGGGGAATCCATTCGTCCTGAACATGGACGCGGCGTTCGACCAAGCCAACCTGGAAAGCATCAGTGCAGCCAAAGCCGTACTGCTTGGTCGGGACTCCTATGACGGCTTCAGTTCCTACTGGCCCTATATCGCCGACGCCCCAGAACCTGCCGATCCAAAGGCACGCGAGGCAAGGGCATTTAGTCACATCAATCGCGAGATGAGCCGGCGTTATAACGCCCTGCCGAAAATCGTGGTGAGCGATCGAGGGCCCGTGGCTGCAGATAACCCGTGGGTGCAAACAACCACCGTCATCCCCCGGGCCCAAGCAGCGCGCTGGGTGACGGAGGTAAAACAAGAACACGGCGGCGATGTGGTTGTCTTCGGGAGTCGACGTATGTGGAACGGGCTGCTGCTCAAAGGACTGGTCGATGAACTGCATTTCATGGTGAGCCCCACGGTACTTGGCAAGGGGGGTAAAACTGTTCACCACCGCGGTCGGACTGGAGCTTATCGAAAGCCGACGATTCGAGAATTCTTCGAATGTGCAGCTTCGATATCGGATTCTCGCCTCGCCACCGAGTGCCACCGGATAAGCCACCACATGCACCGTGGTAGGTAGCGGTTGGTTATCCGCAGCGCTAAACCTGGCGTTTTTCAACGACCCCGTAGAAGACCCGCTCAAACACCGTGCGAGCGTGCCGGGTAATCCGTAAGTAGTCGTCTTCGAACTCACCGACCTCCCCCGCCTCGTATCCGGTCCAACGCGCCAGGGCTTCTAACTGCTCGCGGTTCGTGGGCAACACATCCGAGGATTTAGCCGTGGAAATCAAAATCCCCGAACGGATTCGGGTCGCGAAACTCCACGCCTCGATCAAAATGTCGGCGTCGGCAGGATCCAACAGTTCTGCCTCTTTCGCAGCATGGAGCGCTTCCAAGGTGTTCGTCGTTCGTAGTTCAGGATAGTCCGGCGCGTATCGCAGCTGCAGGGTTTGGGTCAGCCACTCCACATCAGTCAGGCCTCCGCGGCCAAGTTTCAAGTGCCGTGTCGGATCTGCACCGCGAGGCAAGCGTTCGGATTCCACTCGGGCTTTCATCCGTTGAATAGCCTGCGCCTGC
>JAJUIX010000270.1 GCA_029267455.1 Enteractinococcus sp.
CGGTAGTCTTCATCAGTAATCCCGGAACCCACGCCGGCGCCAGATTGCACTAGCAGCGTGTGGCCAGCCTCGACCAGCTCGTGCACCCCTCCTTGAGTGAGCGCAACGCGGTTTTCGTTATTCATGATTTCTTTAGGAACGCCGATTAACATAAATCCAGGTTACTCCTTTTTCAGGGTCTGAGACCCAATTTCGAGACTCTTTGATAGGTATGTCACGTCAGGGACGGTGTAGAATCCGGCGGATGATCGCTCGTACCATGGCTATAAACGTCAGTGCCCAGGCGGCAATCGCTACCACAAGCCACCAGGAACCAACGGTTTCTACAATAGGTAATTCGTTGACCCGGCCTAAGTAGATACCCGCTACTGAGTACATGCCCAGCGGAAACACAATGCTCCACAAACTTGGTTCATATATTAGGGGCACCCGGTGAATGCCATGACGCCAGATGCCCACGCCAAATAATGGCGGGATCAGCCACGTGGCGAAACACCACATCAGGACCGCGATACCTGCTACTAGGCCACGGGTAGCATCGACCATGGGTGCCGATGACATTTCTGCGATGCGTGCCGCCGCTAAAACGGTAATGGCCACGGCACCCATTGAGACCCAATACGGTGGGTTGAATTCACGTGGATCGAGCCGAAACGTCATGAGACGCAGCGCAACAAATACCGCGACCGCGACATACAACACCAGGCCCAGAGACCATGCGAATACCGCCGTGATAGCTAATAAATTTCGGGCGTTGTCGAGGACGGGTTCCAAAGCTGCCGCCAGGACAGCTACTGATTGCGCTCCGACGATCAAGACAAACCACAAGCCATTGGCGCCTTGCGTGATCGGTCGTTCGGTTTTGCCCAGCACCGCTACCACCGGGATCACATAACCTAAGATCAGCCAAGTTCCCGCGGCGATGATGAGCAGGATGGACGCAACAGTCCACCAGCCGGACATTGCTAGCCGTGCCCCGAGCACACCGGTGCCGGCGACGAATGTGAAAAACCCAAACGATTGTCGCACGTCGGTGAAATCCGCGGCCAAGGCAGAACGGTGCACGAGCAATCGCCAGATATTTAGCGCGACCAGCAGTAGGTGGGCAACTGCTGCGATGACCAGCAGCACCGTCGATGCGACCATGAAGTCCAGCAGGTAGCAGGCTACCGAGATAATGCCGGATGCCATGACCAGTGCAAAATAGCCTGGCGTCAGATCACGCGGACTCCACCATGGCACGCTGGGATTTCGCTCGGGTGTTTGTGGTTGTTGGTGATCTTGGGTCTCGTGCATGGGTGAGCTTTCGAAGGCAGCGATATAGCGATACCAACACCCTAATCCGAGCACCGACCTCAAGTGGTGAGATGCAACGTTGAGGCGCGTCTCTTAGCATCGGTTATTGAAGCAGTCCCGGACCCACCGAACAGCCTCAAGATCGAGTGCCGGGCGTGCGCCTTGGACGGTTGCGTCGGGCAGCTGTCTTTATGATGGCCCCGGCGATAAGAGCCATGGCCCCAAAGATGAGCCACTGCTGGCCGGTGAAACCGGTGCCCGCAAGGCCAGCAGCTGCGTCGTTTTGCTCGCGAGGTACGGCGATAGCTGGGGTTTCTGGATCCGGCGTGATACTGAGCTGTTCGCCATGACCGGTAGCGATGAGACGGAACGAGGCGCTGGTATCTTGCACCTCGTCAGGGAGGGCATCTGCAAGTGTTGCGGTCACCAAGACCCGTCGAGTTTCTTCTGAACTCATGGTGCCCACGTGATACTGGTCTTCACTGAGTGCGAG
>JAJUIX010000038.1 GCA_029267455.1 Enteractinococcus sp.
CCGAATCAGAAAAAGCGACACGACTCCCAGCACAGCGGAGATCCAGAAGATTGAGCGCCAACCGAGCGGGGAAGTGGCCATGAACCCACCAAATAGCGCGGTCAGGCCAGAACCGCCCCACGACCCAATGGACCAGTAGGATATCGCGCGCTGACGATCTTTCCCCTCGTAGAAGTCTTTGAGCAGGGCCATGGAAGACGGCATGATTGCTGCCGCGGAAAGCCCCTGGACGACACGCCCGGCGAGCAACATGAAGCTGGTGAACGCGCCCATATTTTCCGGAGTCAGAGCGATCAGCAGCGAGCCGAGGATCGACAGGATAATACCAATGCGAAGAATCTTGACCCGGCCGATGCGGTCGGCAAGACCACCGGCGATAACAATGAACAACCCGGAAAACAGCGAGGTAATAGATACCGCGAGATTCGCTGTCGTCAGCTCAATGCCCAGTTCAGATTGAATACCGGGAATGACATTCAACAGGGTTTGTGCGAAAAGCCAGAAGGTAATGACGGCAATGACGACACCGAGCAACCATTTATCGTCGGCTTTCCAACTCGTATCCGCGGGCACTGATGAGGTGGTACTCATGGACCCTCCTAGTCTTGAGCGAGGTAGGCCAAAGCGGCTACCACTTGTGTTTGCACGCCAATTTCTAAAGTGGGATCAATTTCTGGGGCGAAAAACGGTGAGTGATTTGCCGGAATGTCTTCGGAGAGCGTGCCCTGCTCGAGCGCTCGGCGATATTTCTCCGGGGCAACGGAACCAATAAACCAGTATGCATACGGGATATCAAAAGCGTCCGGAATGCGACTGAAATCCTCCGAAGCAGTGTAGGGCTTCGTTTCATACACGGCCTCGGAACCGAAGAATTGAGTGAAGGCTTCGGTCACCTTCTCGTTGACGGTCGGATCGTTGTGGGTCAATGGGAACTGATCATAGTACTCAAATTCTGGTTCCTGTGGTGAACCGGAGGCCTCACACTCGGCCCGCACAATGCGTTCTATCGCCGCCATGATACGTTGTCGAAGCTCTGGGTCATAGGTCCTGAGATTGAGCAACAATTCGGCACGATCCGCGATAATATTCGATTTCGATCCCGCATTGAGCGCACCGACCGTCACGACCGCAAATTCTCCCGGTTTCGTTTCCCGAGAGACAATCGTTTGCAGTCGCATCACAATTGACGAAGCCAGCACGACGGGATCTACCGCGTTATGCGGCATGGAACCGTGGGCCCCGCGACCGTACACGATAATCTTCAGCGAATCCCCAGCGGACAATATCGGGCCGGCACTGGTGCCTATGGTGCCTGCTTCGGTTGGCATCACGTGCTGAGACAGTGCTACTTCAGGCGTGGGAATTTTGTCGACCAGACCGTCGTCGAGCATGGCTTGAGCGCCCTGGGCAGTCTCTTCAGCGGGCTGGAACAAACCAATGTAGGTCCCGGACCAGGAGTCTTTATTCGTTGCTAGCACCTCAACCGCACCTAAGAGGGTGGCCACGTGCATGTCGTGGCCACAGGCGTGCATTGCTCCGTCAATCTGAGATGAGTATTCCAGTCCCGTTTGTTCTGCTACGGGCAGCGCATCCGTGTCAGCCCGAGCTAAAACAGTAGGACCGGTGCCATTGCGTATCACCGCAACAACCCCGGTCCCACCGATGCGTTGAACTTCAACATCGAGACGGCTCAGCTCAGTCTCAATGCGTTCAGCCGTGGCGTGTTCTTCTAAGCTGAGTTCTGGGTGCTGGTGTATCTCGCGATATACCTGGCGTAGTCGGGTGAGTATGTCATCGAGATTCGTCAGAATGTGTGTGGTCAATGCTAACCTCCCGGTCGTACGGATCTGCCTTCAGTATATGGACGGGGATACAGAAAACAGGGGTCAGCAGCGCCTTTTCTGCGAAGATGGGGTTCCGAGATTTCAGGAGTAACTACAGATGCGCACCAATTTGGGCGATAGGGTGGCGATGTGATCTCCACCGCAGTCAAAGCAGGAGCCCGCCGACCACCGGGCGCGATGGCCGTGGCCGCTTTCACCTCCAGCGTGGATCGTTTTGGTATCTCCCCGCTGTTGGTTCTCATCGCCACGGACTTCGGGGTGCCTCTCAGCGCTTCGGTCATGACCGCCTCCGTGTACTTTTTTACCTACGGCCTTGGCCAACCGGTGTGGGGCATGCTCTCAGATCGGTTTGGTCGACTGCCGGTCATGCGCATCGCCCTTGTTGGTGCACTACTGTGCGGGTTAGGGTCGGCATTTGCGCCCACCGTAGAGACCTTGATGGTAGCTCGCGCCCTGACAGGAGCGTTTTTCGGGGCGGTCATCCCAGCTTCTATTACCTACGTTGGAGATACCACTGAACTGCGGCACCGCCAGTCAGCATTATCCGATCTGATGGCTGCCGTCGCCCTGGGCACCGCGTTCGCTACGGCCGGTGCGGGGATCCTTGGCCAGGTGGTAAGTTGGCGCGTCGTGTTCGCGGTCTCCGCCCTGTTTGCACTTGTGAGCCTGATCCCGTTATGGCGACTGGCCGAACCAGACCGTGACATACGTACCAGTGTTAGCAGCGCCCTTCGAATATTGTTCCACCAAAAGTGGGCTTGGTTGATTTTCGGTCTGGCCTTTCTTGAAGGCGCGCTGGTATTGGGCATTCTGACGTTACTTGCCCCGGCTTTAGAATCCCAAGGCGTGGGCACGAGTCTTGCCGGTCTGTCCGTGGCAGCTTACGGTGTGGCGACCCTGGGTTTCTCACGGTTGGTTCGTCCGATGACCCTGAGATTGTCTGCGCCCAGAGTGCTGGCGATTGGCGGTGTATGTCTCGTCGTCGGCCTGGGCCTCGTCGCGATCCATTTGTCAATCATCACGGTGGTGGCAGCCGCGCTCATGTTGGGCGGGGCGTGGGCGTTTATGCATACCGGTCTGCAGTCCTGGGCGACACAGGTGGTACCGAAAGCCCGTGGCATGGCGGTAGCGTTCTTTGCGGGAGCAGTTTTTGCAGGAAGCGCGGTCAGCTCAGCCCTTGCCGGGGCGTTAGCAGAAGCCGGTCGGTGGACGGTGATCTTTGGGACCGGGGCAGCGGTGGCCGTGGCGTTAACAATCATGGCTGCAGCAGGATTAGCCCGCTATCAAGCCACCCGCTAGGCACGCTGCGCGTACTCGATTCTTGGCGGAAATCGGTCGAGAAGGGGACTGGAGCATTTCACACGAGCGCCTATAACGCGTAGCGTGGAGGGTGTCAGGCCTGTGTGAAATTGCAGGTGCGAAAGTGAACCAGTATTTGAGGTACGAAGATGACACAGGAGACCGGATTCCCCGAGCAGACCAATCTGCTAGAAAAGCTCGCCATCGCCACCGAGGGGGAGACGACGAATGACCAGGTGGTGGACGTCATCAACGCGTTTTTGAACTCGCAGGTGGTGTTCCCATCTGTTGATAAAGCCGGTGAAGATGGTTCTGTGAGCCCGCTGATGCTCCAGGACACCGATGGCAACCCCGTGATGCCACTCTTTACCTCGCCCGAAGGTATCCCAGACGATTTCTCTGAAGCAGCCCCGCACGTCAGTGTGGTTCCTGGTTCAGCCGTGATCCAATCGGTTACTGATGCCGGTATTGTTATTGACTTTGGCTCCGACCATCAATTCGGGTTAGCGAAAGATCAGGTCGACGCTGTTCGTCGTGAAATTGTCAACCAGCTCGGCGACGCCTAAGGCGTTGCGATAGGTCTAGATTTTCCCAAAAACTCCAGGCTGCAGATCAGTGATCTGCAGCCTGGAGTTTTGTAGGGGTGTTAGAGCTTCGTTTCGATCTCGGTGTCGTTTCGAAGCTCATCTAAAAATTTCGAGATGGCTTCGTTTTCTTTTTGCATAACGGCCTGCTGTTTCAACTGAGGTTCCATCTCTTCAAATGACGGTGCCTCTTGGGCCTGTTCTTCCTCGACCTGCTCATTCATCGCCTCGAGCTGTTCTACCTGCGTGTCATACATTTCCTTCAGTTCTTTATCTGAAGGCTCCTTGACATCGAGGGTTTCGACAACTTGGTCAATGAGGACTTCTTTCTGGAGGTCTTCACGGATCCGTTCTTCGGAGAGTCCCTGCCCTTTCAGCTCTTCCATGAGCTTCTCAGAGGACTCTAAACCGTTGTCTTCGGCCATCTTGGCAAGATACTCATCAACATCTTCTTCTGAAGCACTGAAACCTTGTTCTTCGGCTTCCATGACTAACAGCTCACTGTTGATCAACATCTCCAAGGCTTGCTGCTTGAGCTTGTCCTGGTCTGGTTCCTCGCCACTCATTTGCGCCTGCATGGCCAACTGTTGAAATTGAGCCTCATAGTTCTCAGCGAAGGTTTCACCTGAGATCTCTTTGCCATCCACAACGGCAACGACCTCTGGAATATTATCCAGTTCAGGTTCCGGCATGGCCTGCTGGCCCTGCTCTTCGGTCTGGGAAGCGTTATCGGTGGCTGCTTGATTATCTGCGCCGCATGCCGCAAGACCAAATACGGCGGCCACTGCAGCGAGACCGAGGAGGAACTTCTTGGGCATATATGCCCCCTTCTGTACTACTTCTGTACTACTAAATCGGAGTCGCGGCGACAGTAACAGAAAAAACTGGGAATGTTGTTCAGCAGATACCCAGCCCGCATTCAGTTCTGAGACCCGGTTAAAGCTTTCCGTTGTCAAAAATCCGACACCTTATTAGGCTTAGGAATGCGACGCACATCACACTTCTGCGGTGGTATGCGCTCCCCAGTCAAGCTGCGTGCAAGGAAAATTCATGGCAACTTCAAGCCAGACCGCGCCCTCATCAGAATCGCTGCAGCACGTCCTGGATCAGGCCCCAAACGCGGTCGAGCTCATGCGCAATGCTCCTACGGGTGCCTATATTTACCCCGTCGTCGCGCCCGAATTTACCAACTGGCGCGACGAAGTGCTTGCGTGGCGGAAAACCGCAGTGCTGTTTGATCAGACCCATCACATGGACAACCTGATCCTTGAAGGCCCCGATGCCCACAAGCTGTTGGCCTATACGGGCATCAATTCGTTTGAGAACTTTCCCGTGGATCGGGCCAAACAGTTTGTACCGGTGACGCCTGCGGGCTATGTCGTCGGCGACGGTATTTTGTTTCATGAAGCCCAGCACCGCTACGTCTATGTCGGTCGCGCCCCGGTCACGAATTGGCTCACTTTTCACGCCGAGTACGGCAACTACGACGTCGACCTCACCGTGGATCGGCGCTCGCCGTCTCGACCGATGGGCAAAGCCGTCCACCGGCAGTTATGGCGCCTGCAAATTCAAGGCCCCAGTGCGTGGGATGTCATTGAAAAACTGAACGGCGGGCCGGTGCCCCGGTTGAAGTTCTTTCACATGGGCACGCTCAATGTTGGTCCGATGTCGGTTCGAACGCTGCGCCATGGCATGGCTGGAGCGCCGGGCCTTGAACTGTGGGGCCCGTATGCGGACTACGATCGCGTCCGCGAGTTGATCATGGAAGCCGGAGAGGAATTCGGGCTCGTGGCGGTCGGCTCCCGGGCGTATTCGTCAAATACGTTGGAGTCCGGCTGGATACCCTCCCCGTTACCGGCAATCTATTCAGGCGGGGGTATGTTGGCGGATTACCGGGCCTGGTTGGGTGCCGATTCCTACGAGGCCAACAACACGATTGCCGGCTCCTTTGTCTCCGATGACATTGAGGATTACTACACGACCCCGTGGGAACTGGGATATGGCAATTTCATTGCTTACGACCACGACTTCATCGGCCGCGAAGCGCTAGAGCAGATAGACCCTGCCGCACAGCGACGAAAAGTCACCCTGGCCTGGGATGACGAAGACATGATTCGGATTCACGCCTCCATGTATGACAAGGACGCGGTGCCGTATAAA
This sequence comes from Enteractinococcus sp., assembly GCA_029267455.1. Taxonomy (GTDB): domain Bacteria; phylum Actinomycetota; class Actinomycetes; order Actinomycetales; family Micrococcaceae; genus Yaniella. The sequence continues at coordinate 5,888 of JAJUIX010000038.1, forward strand.
TTCTTTGACTTACCCAACGCGAACTATGGGTCCTCGAATTTTGACGCGGTCGTCGATCACGGCGGCGCTGTGGTGGGCCTGTCAATGTTTACCGGCTACTCGGCCAATGAGCGAACCGCCTTATCGCTGGCCGTGGTGGACCCGGAGATTGAGGTGGGGGACCGGCTCCACGTCATATGGGGCGAACCCTATGGCGGGACAAGGAAAACCACGGTTGAACACCATCAACAGCTCGAAGTAGGCGTCACCGTCGCGCCGGTACCATACTCGGCCGCGGTACGTGACTCATACGAGGGCTCATGGCGAGCGAAGGGGCAAGTGTAACCATCATGACGAAAAACATTCTCACCACCCCGCTGTACTACGGCGGCCAAGAACACCATACCGTCCACACCATGGAAATCATCAACCCCGCCCGACCCTCGCACGTGGTAGGTGAGGCCTCAGCAGCCAGCGCGGCTCAAGCATTAGAAGCAGTGGCGGCCGCCAAGCAAGCGTTTCCGGACTGGGCCGCAACAAGCCCCAGCGAAAGGGCAAGACTCTTGCTGGAAGCCTCGGAAACCGTCATGGTGGATTCCGAACGCGAAGCGACCCTGTTATCCGAGGAAAACGGCAAAATCATTCCCGAATCAACCTTCGATCTGCTGGGATTAGTTCAGCGCACGGAATTCGCCTGTGAGCTTGTGGACGACGTCGACACAGTCGAGACCCTGCCGGGTCCGCCCGTCGAGACGCTGATTTCGCATAAGCCCATGGGCGTGGTCACGATCATTGTGCCGTTCAACTGGCCCATCGCTATCCTCGGGGCTTCGATGCCGTATGCGCTGCTGGCCGGGAATACGGTTATTGTGAAACCGCCACCCAGCGCCCCGTTGGCGATCACCCGCGCCGTGCAACGTTACGCTGAGAAACTGCCACCGGGTGTGCTCAATGTCGTCACCGGCGAAGATGCGGTCATTGGGGCGCCGCTGGTGGCGAATGAGGACGTGGCGAAGGTCTGCTTTACGGGTTCGGTCAATGGCGGCAAACGGATCATGACCATGGCGGCCGAAACCATGACCAGTGTCCTGTTGGAGCTTGGCGGTAACGACGGGGTGTTGATCTTAGAGGATGCCGAATTCACCGAAGAAAATATGGATGGGCTATTTGCCGGTATTTTTGCGTCGACGGGACAAATCTGTATGAACGCAAAACGTATTTACGTTCACTCATCCAAAAAACAAGAACTCATTGAGGAGCTCGCCAAGCGTTTAGAACAGGTCAAGTTAGGCCCGGCCTCCGACCCGGAGACGACGATGGGTCCGCTACATCAGACGCCGCATTGGCATTACGTCACCGAGCTGGTGCAACAGGCCAAGGATGCAGGAGCCGAGGTGCGGGAATTCGGTAAGCTGCCCACGGGTGCCTGGGCCGGTGGGAACTTCATGCTGCCGTCGCTCATCATCGAGCCGGACCCCTCGTTACGCGTCGTGGTCGAAGAACAATTCGGTCCTACGATTCCGATCATCAGTTTCGACGACGTCGAAGAGGGGATCCGGCTTATGAATGACACCCGGTACGGGCTGTGCAATAGCGTGTGGACGTCCAGCGAGGAAACTGCCCGCGAGGTCGGCTCGCGGCTTGAGGCGGGTTATGTTTTCCACGACTCTCACGGGGCGCCCACGCTTGATCAACGGGCACCCTTTGGCGGGGTCAAACAATCTGGGATGGGACGCGAAATGGGGCGTATAGGTTTGCGGAACTTCCAAGAGCCGCATTCCCTGGGGCTCAGCAAGAGCTAAGGCTCACATGGGCACTCGGAACGTCATTGCATACGGCACCCCAGCGGCCTTGCCCTGTTCGGCGAGCATTTCGGGGATGAACTCTTCGGGTTTGGGGTGATCGGGAATATCTGCCAGATACTGCTGGTGCGCCGCCAATGAGGCCACCGCTTTTTCAACTCCGGTGTTCGAGATCTCGATGAAATGGCTGGGCTGTGTGCCAGTCAGTAGCAGCGTGGTGGCCTCCCAGGGGGCCAGTCCCTCGTCGAGCTGTTCGGTGAATAACCACTGGTTGCCGGCGTCGCGTACCGCATCAATGGTGGCTAGACCCACCGCACGGTGGTCGGCGTGATCGATTCCCCACGGCACGACGAGTTCTCCAGCACCGCTGATGACCACATCCGGTTGAAAGGAGCGAATCTCACCGGCAATTGCCCGCCGCAACTCGATACCGTACTCGACTAGGCCGTCTGGAAAATCCAGCATGCGTAAGTGTTCGACACCGACGATGTCGCAGGCGTGGCGCTGCTCACCAGCACGGATCTGCCGTGCCTCTTCTGGCGGCCGTTGCATTCCGGCCTCACCAACGGTCGCTAGGAGGTACCCGACCTCTATGCCGCGTTGAGTCCACATGGATACTGCAGCGGAGATGCCATATTCGGCGTCATCCGGGTGAGCTACCACCACTAAGATCCGCTGGAATTGTTGGTCGTCGAGCTGGGCAAGTGGCAGGGCAGAAGCAGGATCAGCAGTCATGCCTACAGTCTACGAGTCGGTAACGGCCATCTCACCAAGCTCGTCCCACTGTTCTCCCTCGATCTGCATATTGCGGACCTTCGGGGTTTCCTGAAGCAGTGGGGGAAGATCTTGTTGTGCCTGTTTGAAGTGGGCCGAGGTTACATGCGCTTCGGCAGCGTCATCTTTAAACGCTTCAAGTAAGACGTATTCATTCGGATCCTCAACGCTGCGGGACCAATCAAACCATAGGCAGCCCGGTTCCTTCCGAGTAGCCTCGGTAAATTCCCGAGTGTGCTCGGGCCACTGATCGGCGTATTCCGGTTTCACTTTGAATTTTGCGGCAATGAAAATCAAGG
>JAJUIX010000023.1 GCA_029267455.1 Enteractinococcus sp.
CGTCAGGTCTGAATCTTTTGCTTACAGGGCTGAAAAGACCTGGCCTGAGTCTACCCGGCGCTGACATGATGGGAACTACGCTATTGCAAGGAATGTGATGACTGAAGTTATTGCTGGTGTAACTATCCCAGATAGCAAGATGGCTCAGGATGCCACCGAACTGGTCCGTGATGTGGCTGATGATCTGATTTATCATCACTCCCGTCGAGTGTTTCTTTTCGGTGCACTGCGTGGAAATGACCAGAACTTAGATTATGATCCAGAGCTGGTGTATATCGGTGCGATGTTCCATGACCTTGGACTGACCGATAAATACCGCACCACCGACCAACGATTTGAAATTGATGCTGCGAATGTCGCACGCGATTTCTTGAGTGAGTATGGGCTCACCGGGGAGGCCGGCGACAAAGTGTGGAATGCCATTGCCCTACATACCACCCCCGAAATTCCTTTGCACATGGATCCTGAAGTTGCACTTGTTACCCGCGGCGTCGAACTTGACGTATTGGGCATCGGTTACGACGCGATTACTGACGATCAGCGTCTAGAAGTCGTAGCCGCGCATCCTCGTCCGGACTTCAAGAACCGCATTCTGGCGGCGTTTACCAACGGACTCAAGGACCGTCCAGAAACCACCTTCGGCAACGTCAAAGCCGACGTGCTTGAACACTTCGTGCCAGGGTTTGAACGTGGCGACTTTGTCGAAGTGATTAAAAGCAATAAATGGTCTGAGTAATATACCTTCTCACTGAAATACAGCGTGGCCGCCACCCGAATCGTGTGGGGGCCACGCTTACTTCAGGCAGGGCGAGACTCACTTATTCAGCGACGCTGCGCCGGGCCAGGATTATGGTGTCGTCGAGCGTAGCATGCTGGCCGTCAGGACCTATTGCTTGTCTTGCTCGTAATTCGGCCACTTCTACTGTCCATTCAGCAGGATCAAGTTCTAAGAGGGCTAGTTCTGATTCTGGTGTGGTCGCTTCATGCTCTGGGTGGTCGTGGTCCTCGGATTCGTGGTGCGCTTTGGCCCACGGCGGGAAGGTGGCGTGCGAGATCACGACTAAGTAACCATCCGGCGCGACGTGTCGTTTGGCAGTGTCTAACGCTGCGGCCCGGTCAAACGTCGTATGCGAGTGCAAAAATGCGGCATTCACTAGGTCGAAAGCCTCGGGCGACTGCCACGTCGTCACGTCTGCGGTAATAAACTGTGCTTGTTCAGGGGTCAGTTTCCGGGCTCGAGCAGCCTCTGTCGCTCGTTCGATCGCAACTGAGGAGATATCGACGCCGGTTGCATACCATCCCTGTTCCGCCAACCACACGACGTCGGCGCCTTCACCGCACCCTAAATCCAAGGCGGTGCCGGGCTCTAACGATGAGACCATCGATTCAAGGCCGGTATTGACTTTGCCGGACCACATTCGTTCGGATTCTTGATACCGCTGATTCCACGTCTGTGCGGGGTCTTCTTGTCCCAAAGCTATCCTTTCAGCTTTCAATGTTGGTCTACTGCTGAAACTGCGTCGTGTACAGTTCAGCGTATCGACCATCGGCGGCCAAGAGTTCATTATGGGTGCCACGTTCGACAATGCAGCCGTCTTCAAGCACTAAGATCTTATCGGCGTTGACTACCGTGGAAAGTCGATGGGCAATCACGATCGCAGTTCGTGCTGCAAGTGCTTCGTCTAAAGCCTGTTGCACGGCGGCCTCGTTTGTGGAGTCCAAGGAGGCCGTGGCTTCATCCAAGACCACCGCTTCGGGCGCTGCAATCAATAAGCGCGCAATGGCCATTCGCTGCCGTTCTCCGCCGGAGAGGCGATAACCACGTTCACCCACCACGGTGTCGAGTCCCTCTGGCATTTGTGCCACCACATCGGCCAGCCGCGCGTGTTGCAGCACTTGCCAGATGTGGTCGTCAGAAACCTCTCGATGCCCCAGTGTCAGGTTGTCTCGAATCGAGGCGTGAAAAAGATGCGAGTCCTGGGTGACCATACCGACCCGGTTATGAATATCGTCTGCGGTAGCGTCTCGCAGATCCACCCCGTTGAGGGTAATCGAACCACCGGTAACGTCATATAGTCGCGACACCAAGTTGGCGATCGTGGACTTTCCTGCGCCAGACGAGCCCACCAGGGCCACGGTCTGTCCGGGTTCAACGGTGAAATTAATACCGTATAGAACCTGGTCGGATTCCCGCGAATCGAGTGTAGCGACTTCTTCGAGACTGGCCAGGGATACTTCTGAAGCCGCCGGGTATCGGAAGTCCACGTCGTGGAACTCGATGCGCACTCCCCCGGGCGGGATGGGTTTGGGATGTTCGGGATCGGCAATCATCGGACGCAAATCAAGGACTTCAAAGATGCGTTCGAATGATACTAGCGCACTCATGAGTTCAACACGCGCCGTGGCAAGACCCGTCAAAGGTGCATACAGGCGGGTCAGCAGCAGGGCCATGGTCACGACGTCGCCTGCGTTGAGGCCCCCGGCGAGTGCCTGATAGCCCCCGATGCCATACACGGCGGCAAGCGCGAGCGATGACACCAGCGTCAGCATGGTCATAAACATCGAAGTCAGTACGCTGATGCGGACGCCTGAATCGCGCACGCTGTCGGCTCGCTCGGCAAAGACTCGAGACTCGTGACCTTGTTCGCCAAAGAGCTTGACCAACGTGGCTCCTGCGGCTGAAAATCTCTCAGTCATCTGGTCACCCATGGCCGCGTTCCGTTTGGCCCGTTCCCGGGTTTGATTTGCGATGCGGTGGCCGATGGTTCGGGCTGGGAACAAGAACACCGGGAGCAAAAGCAGGGAGACCAGGGTGATCTGCCAAGAGGTGGTGAGCATGACCACGAGGGTCACTCCGAGTGTCACGACGTTCATCACCACGGTGGGCAATGTCCTGGCAATAGCAGTCTGTGCACCGATGACGTCATTATTGAGACGAGAGACCAGGGCACCGGTTCGTGCTCGGGTAAAAAATGCGATGGGCATTTTCTGAACGTGGTCAAAAACTCTCGTGCGCAGATCATAGATGGTCCGCTCCCCCAGCGAGGCCGATTGCCAGCGGGAGATCACATTCAGCACGGCTTCAAGCAGCGCCACCCCCGCGATCAGGAGAGCCAGGTTGATAACAAGCTGTACCTCTGAGCCGTCAACGATGGCGTTGACCACGTCACCGGCCAAGATTGGTGAGACAACTGTCAGTACGGCCCCCAGTGCCGAGACGACCAAATACAACGTCAAACGCCCACGGTACTGGGCGACAAAAGACCATGCACGCCGGACGGTTCCGGGTTTGAGCGCTTCTTGGTACTTACTTCGGCGTATTCCGCCTAGGGCTGCCCAGCCCGCATGATTCATGCTCACGTGTGTTAATCCTTCTGATGGTATCCCATCGTCACAACAGTTTTTATACCGATTTATTCCCTGGTCAAATACTTGCGCATGAACTGTACCGAGGCGGAGTGTGCCCGTTCAAATGAGGCCATGTCACTGCCCTCGGCCAGTCCCGCCGCGTAGCCAGCAATGAACCCGACGAGCAGTTTGGGGTCCGGGGTGTTGTCTGGGATAGTCTGCGCGAGCTCTTCTAATGCTTCGATGTTGACCTGGACTGGTTCGATTTCAAGGGCCTGAAGAAGTTCTTGGGCCCAGGTGGGAAGGTGTTGGATCATGGGGTGCTTTCCGTTAAACACAATTGAGGCCCCTCCTGTCTTCAGGAGAGACCTCAGTTGTGCAGTTGTAAGAGGCGGATTTAGCCTACGTAAGTGTAGTAGCCCATCAGTGGGTTGCGGGTAACGTCATGCAAGATGGTGCCAACCGAGGGGTTCTGGGCACCGATCATCTGTCCGTTGCCCACATAAATGCCAACGTGTGAACCACCGTTCTGGAAGACGAGGTCACCGGGTTGCGGGCTGGAAGTACGAACGAACTGGCCCGAGCCAAGAATAGCGGAGGTGCTGGATGGGATCGTGATGCCGGCCTGTGCGTAGGCCCAAGCGGTAAAGCCGGAGCAGTCCCAGCCGGCTGGAGTTTTGCCGCCCCATACGTATGGCTTACCGATACCCGAGTATGCTGCCGATACGACAGCGCTCATCGAACCGGAAGCGGTCGATTGTGGTGCGCTTTCGGTTTCTTCAGCGGAGGCGGTTTGAGTGGTGCTGTCCGCTTCTTCAGTTGCAGTTTCTGTATTTTCTGCAGTCTCTGCAGTGACTGGCTCGAGGTCCGCCTCTTCTTCAACCTGAGGTTCTGGTTCAGGTTCAGGCGCTGGAGTGGTTTCCAGGTCGGCACGTCCAAGGTCGAGGCTTACGCCATCGGCTGTGATGACGTCAGCGTTGCGAGAGGTACGTTCCAGTTTGAAGTTTGTAGCTGGCAGAGTCGATGTTTCACGATCGGTCTGCACAGGAGCAGCGTTAGCTGCTGGTGCTGCGGTAAGTACCATCCCGGAGGCTGCTGCAATGACAGCGGCCTGGCGACCCGAGCGACCTAGGGCCTGGGTCATCGCTTCTAGCGTTGCGCCCTTCTCAGGAGTTGCACGATGACGTGCAGTTGAAATGCGCTTCGACACTTGAGTTACCTCTCTCATGTGCTCGGAGCCTTATGGGGCCCACTCCGCCATGAACATTGTGTATACAACTGCTCTGTTTCGCCCGCCAGCCGCGGAGTGCAAAAGCAAGCTGGTGGCCGGTGCTGAAATCACGCTTTGTCATCAACACCGAGAGCCAGCTTAGTAGAACCACAACGAAATGTCACGTTCAGATAACAATGACTTGAGCGTGTCCAGTATTTGAGCACCCACTTCCGCATGATTACGCGGAAAGAATGAAATAACACACTGAGATTTAGCGTTGCGAAACCGTTATTTTGGCGTGTCGAATTCGGCACCTCGACGCCCGAAAGATCACAATTTGGTTACTGCACGCGAGTGACGCGCACGTGCGCGGCCGTGTCCTCGGAAATTTCCAGGCCGAATTCAGAGATATCTTCGACTTCGCCGGGAAGCGTTGGCCCACGCTCGATGGTTCGTACTGCGACGTAGCCGTCGGCCGGCTCGGCTTTTAACACGGCTCCCGGCTGGATCCCGGCGGCAGCGAATTGCTCCAGTAGCTCGGGGTCCGTTTGGATAGCTTCGGTGAGGACTTTGACTTCAAACGTGCCGGCAGACTGTAACGCTACCGTTAGCGGTTCACCTTCATACGGGGTGGGTTCTAATCCTGTCTCGGGACCGCCGAGCTCTTCTAACAGGGGGATTTGGTTCCCAAACGGGGAATTCGACGGTGAATCAAGCAATACCATGAGCCGTTCTTCCACCTGATCACTCATGACATGCTCCCAACGACATGCTTCATCGTGGACATAGGGCCAGTCCAAACCGATGATGTCGGATAAGAGGCGCTCAGCCAAGCGGTGCTTGCGCATCACAGTGGCCGCAGCGTTGAGGCCCTCCTCAGTGAGTTCCAACTTCCGATCAGCTGCAACATGGAGTAACCCGTCGCGCTCCATCCGGGCCACCGTTTGTGAGACCGTGGGACCGGAATGGTCAAGTCGTTCAGCGATACGAGCTCGCAACGGCGCAATGCCTTCTTCCATCAATTCATAGATGGTTCGTAAGTACATTTCCGTTGTATCAATGAGATCGGCCACTGCCACGTTCCTTCAGTTACATTCGGCATCGCTGTTTCGCTTCGTCCACATTTATCATACGTTTGTCCATACTGATCAGCCAGGCTATATCCACAGCCTTTCGCGACAGGCTGGTGTATAGTCACGTTTTTTCACCGCACCTGTGTCATAAGGTGGCCTAGTATGATGTTCCTGAAGATTTCCAGCCCACAATGGAATGCGTACCCTGCCTCATTCTCTAAGGAGTAGCCAATGACGACCCCGGCCATCGAGATCCCAGCGAACCTGAAACCAGCGGATGGTCGCTTTGGCGCCGGACCCTCCAAAGTCAGCACGCAACTCTCGCAGGCGGTAGCAGCGGCAGGTTCTGATTTGTTGGGAACATCTCACCGGCAAGCTCCGGTGCGGAATCTGGTGGCCTCAGTACAAGAAGGTGTCGCCTCACTGTTTAACGCCCCTGAGGACTATCAAGTGGTCTTAGGCGTCGGCGGAGCCACCGCATTCTGGGACATTGCCACCTTCGGACTGATACGTCGCAAGGCGCAGCACCTGTCATTTGGTGAGTTCGGCTCAAAGTTTGCTAAAGCCACCAATAATGCTCCATTCCTTGATGACTCTGTGATCTTGCACGCCGACCCAGGCACGCGACCTGTACCACGCGCCGAGGCGGGCGTTGATGTCTACGCCTGGCCACAAAACGAGACGTCCACCGGTGTTGCTGCCCCGGTGCAGCGGGTTGAGGGCGCAGAAGACGACGCGCTAGTACTGATCGATGCCACCTCAGCGGCTGGCGGGATACCGGTGGATGTCAAACAGTCTGACGTGTACTACTTCTCTCCGCAAAAGAACTTCGCCGCTGACGGCGGGCTCTGGCTCGGGCTCTTCTCGCCTGCCGCACTCGAGCGGGCCGACAAGATCGCGGCCTCGGATCGCTGGGTGCCTGATTTCTTGAACCTCAAAACCGCTATTGATAACTCAGCCAAGAACCAGACCTATAACACCCCCGCCATCGCAACACTGATCATGCTAGATGAACAGCTGAAATGGATGAACTCCAACGGTGGGCTGGACTTTGCGACCGCACGGACCAAGGATTCTTCTGACCGTCTGTATAACTGGGCCGAAGCCTCGAGCTATGCCACCCCGTTTGTGACCCGTACAGCAGATCGCTCGCAGGTCATTGTCACCATAGACTTCAACAACGACGTCGACGCGGCCTCGGTTGCAGCAGTGCTGCGCGCCAATGGCATTGTGGATACCGAACCGTATCGCAAACTCGGTCGCAACCAGCTTCGGGTGGCGACCTTTGCTGCGATCGACCCTGAAGATATCTCAGCGCTCACGACCTGTATCGACTACGTCGTTGATCGCCTCTAATGCCAAACTTCACGACAGCCGTTAACTAGCGAAAGCGCCGAGCAAGAGCTCGGCGCTTTCTGCAGGTCTATGATCTGGCGTTATTTCTCAGATTTCTTAGCCTTGGCTCGGCCACCGGATTTCCGTTTCTTCTGACGAGCCGCTTTAGCTCTACGACGCTTCGCTTCGCGACGCGCTAGCTTTCGTTCTTCTTCCAACTGCGCCTTAGAGGGCTGCTTGCCGTCTTTAGGCTTCTCAGGAGTTTCATCCGGTCCATACCCGGCGGCCTTGAGCGCTTTAATCGGGTCTTCCCCTGCGGCAATGGCATCCAGCCGGATGCGCTCTTCTTCTGAGGCCCGATCAATCCAGGGAACCCAGTCGGGGGCCAGGAGCGCATCTTTCCCAGGGAGCATTCCGGTTTCAGAGACCGTCACCACTTTGGAACGTGGCGCGCGAGCCAGCGTCGCGAATAATTCCCATCCGCGATAGCCAGCCACTTTGGAAGCAAACCGATGGGTAACTACCCGCTCATCGTCGGCGGTCACTCCGAGGTGCTCACCAATATCCTCGGCTTCGACGAAATCCTTGAGGGCATCCCGCGCGATCTCCACGGCATCAGCCAGCGTGGCATCGACCCGAGGTTTCCGGGCTGGGATCCGCGGTGGCCCAAACGTCGGGTGTACCGGATTCTTTATTGAGGATGTATCTACCTCAGGCATCGAATGCATCAGCCACCCTTCTCATAATGGTTGCCATTTGTTCAGCCTGTTTGGGGGCTGGGTACCGACCGGCACGTAGGCCATTGGAGGCGGTGTCCAGCATACGAATCAAATCATCCACGATACCGGCCATGTCTTGGGCTTTAGGACGGGTAGCGCGCACCACAGATGGCAGCTTGTCCAGAACTTCGACGGACAGCGCTTGAGGGCCACGCCGAGAATCCACGACCCCGAATTCAACTCGGGTACCAGGACGCAACTGCGTGACGCCATCGGGTAGCGCCGAAGCCGGCAGATGGATGTCATTGCCGTCGTCGGTCGTAATAAAGCCAAAACCTTTATTGTGGTCGTAAAATTTAACTCTGCCGGTTGGCATGGGTATTTTTATCCTTCGTCACGTGCATCATTCACAAAGGGTTCCCGTCACACACCATTTATGGCGCGGATACAGGAACCCCAAAAGCCTATCGCAGGCTAGTATACCGACAATTTCCCGCAGACCTTCGCAATGAGCGCTGACCTGTGCTGCAAGCGTAGAATAACGGCCATGACCGCACAAAAATCTCATGACCTCGATGCGATGCCCGCCTGGATTACTGCTGTGTTATGGTGCGGTGTTGGCATTGTGGTGATCTCTTTTCTGGCGCTGATCGGGGTGCTGGTGTACTACTTTGTCGGCGTCACGCCCGCTACCTGGCTGTTCTGGCTTGCCCTGTTTGCCTTCCCTACGGGTTTCATCCTGTTGCTCGTGGCGCTGGTTGGCAATATTTTCGTGCGACGAAAGCGACAGCGCGCCTGACTTAGCGTCCAGGGAACGCACAGCTTACTTTCAGGTAGAAGTTTTTACAATAGACCTATGACGTCGCAAAATTATGAAGCAAAGCTCCTTGTCGTCGATGACGAACCCAACATTCGAGAACTACTTTCCACTTCCCTACGGTTTGCCGGATTCGAAGTAGTCGCCGCCGCAAACGGCCGTGAAGCACTCGAAGCCGCCGAAACCCATAATCCAGATCTCGCAGTACTCGACGTCATGCTGCCTGATATGGATGGGTTCACTGTGACTAGGAAACTCCGCGCCTCGGGACGATTCTTTCCGGTGGTCTTTTTGACCGCCCGAGATGATACCGAAGATAAGGTCACCGGCCTGACCGTCGGGGGTGATGACTACGTTACGAAGCCGTTTAGTCTGGATGAAGTCGTCGCCCGGATTCGTGCGGTGCTACGCCGAACTGCCCCGGCCGAAGATGATGATGCGATTCTGATCGTCGATGACCTCGAGCTGGACGACGATGCCCACGAAGTCCGTCGCGGCGGTGAAGTCGTCGACCTCTCCCCGACCGAGTTCAAACTGTTACGCTATTTGATGATGAACCCAAACCGGGTCCTATCAAAGGCACAGATTCTGGACCACGTCTGGGAATACGATTTCAACGGCGATGCCTCCATCGTCGAATCCTATATTTCCTATCTGCGCCGCAAGATCGACGTCGACGACCGTCCCAAGATGATTCACACCAAGCGCGGGGTGGGATATTTATTGAGGACTCAAGACAAACGCTAAATGGCCCGTCCTAAACCACTGCAATGGATAGCCCGCCGCTGGCAGGCGACTTCATTGCGCACCCAGCTGACGTTCATCATCGGGGTGCTGATGGCTCTGACCGTGGCTACCACGGCTATTTTGACGGCCTCGTTGTATCGACAAGAGCTCATCCGCCAGATCGATGAGGATATCTTCACCAACCGGCACAACGTCTCCATGTTCTTGACCTCCATGGGATCTGCCGGCCCCTATGACACGGGAAGTTTTCAGCAGACCATTGTGCGGTTTTATGGTGAGTCCTGGGATAACGACGGCAATCTAGTTTCTCGCATTTATTCTGAGGGCTCCGATGTGCCCGATATTGAACGTCTCAACGCCGAAGAAGCCGCCAAACATGGCTCCGGCGCATTTGTCGTCCCTGGTCTCGCCATGCCGCAAAATCAGTGGCGCGTCCAGATTTATCGCCTCGAATCCGACAGCGGGACCGTAGCCATTGCGCTGCCCCTAGAACCCGTGGAGCGATCCGTCGAACGCGTGACCACACTGGTCATCACGATTGGGTTCTTAGCCACCCTGGTCGCCACAATGATTGCATACGGGCTGGTCACGACCGCGTTCCGGCCATTGAATCGAGTCGAACGCACCGCGGCCAGCATTGCCGCAGGAGATCTGTCCAAACGTGTCCCACCCGGCGCCCCAGACACCGAAGTCGGACGGCTGTCCCGTTCGTTGAACGCGATGCTGGCCCACATTGAAATTGCCTTCCGCGCAAACGCCGAATCAGAAGAACGGATGCGCCGGTTTGTCCAGGACGCTTCCCACGAACTTCGGACCCCATTGGTCACCATCCGCGGGTTTTCGGAACTCTACCGCCACGGTGCGATCTCAAGCGATGAGGATGTCGCCACCGCTATGGACCGTATCGAATCCGAATCCAAACGCATGACCCAGCTGGTCGAAGACTTACTCACACTCGCCCGCCTGGACGAACAACGTTCCATGGAGCCTGAGCCACTGGACCTGTTAGGTCTCGCCTCTGACCTGCTCGTGGACACCCGAGCCACCGCGCCTCAGCGCCAAATCACGCTCACCGGCCTCGAACCCGACACGAGCCCGGCGTCCGCGCCCACCCTGGGCGACCCCAACCGACTCCGTCAGGTGATCTCCAACCTGATGACAAACGTCTTACGGTATACCCCATCAGATACCCCCGTCGAAATCGCCGTCGGTACATTAACAGATGAAACCGATGACACGACCAAATCTGTCATCAAAATCCGAGACCACGGGCCCGGTATTTCCGCCGAAGACGCCGAAAAGATTTTCCAACGGTTTTACCGCGCAGATACCTCACGTGACCGCGACACCGGCGGTAGCGGACTCGGCCTAGCTATCGTTGCTGGCATCATCAGCCAGCACAACGGTACGGTCCGGCACGAGGAAA
>JAJUIX010000177.1 GCA_029267455.1 Enteractinococcus sp.
CATCCTGAACGTGTACGGTCGGCGATCCAGCTTGCGGTCTTACCGGGGTTTGCAAAATTTCACTACAAACTCGCTCCCGCGTTCCAGCACCTACCCCGTTTTATATGGCATGCTCCCCAGGCTCCCCTACGAGATACATTTTCTGGACGATACGTCGCTCAACCTATGTCGGACGAAACCATCGACGCGTATCTGGCTCCCATGGAGCGCCCCGTCATCGACGCAGCAGTACGTCCACTCACCCGCAAGGTGGTCCTTACCGAAGCCATGCATATCATGCGTGGGCGCTATCGGCGCCGTCGACTCACGGTTCCAACACTAGTGGTCTATGGCCGACAGGATCATCCCACCACCGAAGAGCTCATGAACAAGATGTGCCGCAATCCACACGAATATGCTGACCGGGTGGAATTTGCATATATCGATAACGCAGCCCACTTCATCACCGATGACGCCCCCGAAGCCGTGGCGACCCTAGCAAAAGACTGGCTTGCTCGAAATACCTAGAGATACCGCGGCGATGCCGCGCGCTACATTTTAGCTAAGCGACTCAACACTGCCACCAATCCGAACTTATCGGCCCGGCTCCACGGCATTGAACCATGACAAGTTCCCCAGCTCGTGCAGGCCGCGATCGATGAACTAGGCCTAGATCGTTACCGTCAGGTGCCAGCTCGGCATCTATCGCAAGGCAAACGAAGTCGCCCATATCGCCAATCGAATGCAGGTGTTGAACTACGGCAGACTCATCGGCGAGCTTGAACCCAACACCCCAGACCTCGAGCGTGCCTTTTTGCGATGGTCCTCCGCGACGACGAACGGCAACAGGATTCAACAAGGCTGGAAGGGCCTCTAATCCATACAAGACACGCCCGAAGAAAGCACTCTTTTGGCAAATAAGCCAGTATTCGACTGCGGGGTGCAGCTACAGACAACAACAGCGGCCCGCCCCAAAGGACGGACCGCTGCTGTAGGTCGCAAACCGGTGTCGTTTCCGGTTTGCACTATGACCTGATGTGGGCCCTGCGGGGATCGAACCCGCGACCTGCGGATTAAAAGTCCGATGCTCTGCCAACTGAGCTAAAGGCCCACGGCCCGTTTAGGACCGATTAACGATTGTAGCGTATTTTGCTCTGGAACAAAATTTGAAGCAATGCCTATTCTTGACGGGCCCGTTTGCCCTAGGCTGTCGTGCGTACGTGTCAATCAGACAAGGAGTACGTTTGAGTTATCAGCGGGGCAGTTCCGTCGGCACTGGCTTTAGTCGGCCTAAGCTCATGCCGACCGAAAATTTTGAACATCGCTCGGGTGGTCTCGATCCCGCCGAGGTGTTTTCTGCTGCCCAAACGGTTGCTGCCAAACTCGTCGCCACTGGACAAGACCCCAACGCGGATCAGGAAACCGTCGATTGGCTCGTGGATCTCGTTTCCGACGTCGGACTCGATACGATGGCGCGGCTCTGGGCTGATGCACCCGCTATAACTTTCGGTGGGGCACTATGGCGCCTCTATGCTCTGCAGCAAGCAACGCAGCACGACGGGGACACCTGGGCGACCTGGTACCGAGCCGGATACGACGCTTATGTCTCGCGTGTCATCGCCGGAGCCACCGAGCCGCCCCAGGCAGAAGACCTGCAAACCCTGATCACTCGGATTCTGACCGGTGTATATTCTGGCGACTTCGCGATCGCCCTAGAACGCGGCGGCGCGTATGCCCGCGTTATCGCTGCGGGACAACACCAGCACGCAGAACGCCTTGAAGACACTAACCCGGCCGCAGCTGCGAAGCTCGAGCATCGTTCGGTGAAACTGCAACGCACCGCCACCGAACTCGAACTCTGCGCGACAGCCTGGCGACAGGGCCGACTCCAAGTGGAACGCCCCGAACCACGGCCAACACATTAGCTTGCCAGCACCGGAACTTTCGACGGCAAGAAAACCCTCGGTGCCTCATCAGCGTTGGCTTTCAGCCCCTTGCGCGCGTTCACACGGTTTGGTCCTGAACGACAGTCGACCAAAGCTCCCTAAAGATGGCGCCAGAACAACGGTAGGTTACGATAAGAACTATGAACGCATTCAACACCGGGCTTGCAGGAGTTGCTGTCGGTTCACTTGCAGTTTTCTTGTCTCTACCTCCAGGATGGACTCTAGCGGCAGGCATGCTGGCCCTAGGACTTGGCACAGCGTCACTTATCCAAGCATTGAAACCCAGCACCAGTAGGTAGTCACGAATCATGAAGCTGTCTGTAACGCGTTTATTTTCTGCCGATGAATCTGGCGCGGCCCATGTGCGAACGCTTGCGAAACTTTTGACGGACTCGGTTGAGCTCGTCACGCAGATGTTCGGCGCCTCTCCAGAAACCGGCGCCGATCTCGATGCACAACTGGATAACCTCAACGCCAGAGCTTCACGAACTCAAACCACCATGCTCACCGCGTTGCGCAGCACCTACCTGACACCCCTGCCCCGCGAAGACCTCTATCTGCTTGGCACCTGGATCAACCGCGCCGTCGAAGCGGTAGCCATCACCGGCACCATCATCCATGCGACCCGACAATACCGCCTACCGGCCCGCGCCGGCGATGTGCTGGAGATTCTCACCCGGCAGGCAGATCTCGTGCTAGACGCCACCGGACAGCTCACCAAACCAGAGGCCTTAGAAAGCACATGGATGCATCTGGAACGCCTCACACACCAGGCACAACGGGCGCTCGTCACGTGGCGCCTGACCGACGCCGATGAACTACTTGCCCGGCACTACTACCGACAACAAGAAGTCGCCCGCTCACTGGAAGCTACCTTCATGACCATCCGGGAGTTCTCGACCCAACTGGGACGGATCCTGGTGCGTGATTCCTAAATGAGCACAGTGATCCTGCTCGCAGCGGTCCTTGTCCTGTCGGCGATCTTCAGCTTTGTCGTGGCCGGACGCGATACCCCCAACGCGGTGGCCCTCCCGATTGCCGCCGGCGCCCTGACACCCGCCACAGCCCTATCCATGACGGCCCTCATGCGCATGGTCGGTGCAATCATGGGGGTCGGCACCGTACAGTTTTTTGCCGCCGAATTCATCACGCTTGTCCCCGCCGGGGATATCGGGTTAGCCATCACGGCAATTGGCATAGCAGTAGCCTTGACCTGGGCGTTATACACGTGGTGGAAAGGGGTCGTGATCTCCTCCTCGCACGCCCTGACCGCTGCTATCACCGGCGGGGCTGTAGCCGTCTCGTTGCTGTACTCCCACCATCTGACGCTCAACGACTTGTCTCCCATCGGTGTGAGCCTGTTGATCTCACTTGTCGCCTCGCCTGTACTGGCTGCCCTCCTGGCCTGGTTACTGGCCGTGCCCATCACCTGGCTCACCAAAAACGTGGCACCACACCGCGTCGCCTATAGTTCGCGCGGGACACTGGCGATCACCGCCGCGGCCAATGCACTTGGGCACGGCGTGCA
>JAJUIX010000274.1 GCA_029267455.1 Enteractinococcus sp.
ACAAAGAAGATGACCGGCAGCCGGAACACCGCGGCGAAGTTCAGGGCTTCATGGAAGTCGCCTTCCGAGGTGCCGCCTTCTCCGACCATGCCCAGCACTACCATCTCCTCGCCTTTGAGTCGAGCCGCGTGGGCCATCCCGACGGCATGGAGTAACTGGGTCGTCAAAGGGGTGGATTGAATGGAAGTGTTGTGCTCATAGGGGTTATAGCCCTGGTGCCAATCGCCGCGGAACCCCGTCATGGCTTGCAACGGATCCACACCGCGGGCTAAGACGGCAACCGTGTCGCGGTAAGTGGGAAATAACCAGTCGCTTGGCGATAAACACAGGGCTGCTGCGACCTCGGAAGCCTCTTGCCCGTGCGATGAGGGGTAGACCGCCATACGACCCTGGCGCACCAGAGCATAGTTCTGATCGTTGACTCGACGTCCGATAACCAGCTGACGGTAGCCTTCCAGCAGCTGTTCTTGCGTCGGCATTGGGTACTCGTGGCCGGGCGTGGACCCCTGCTCTTCGACTGACAACAGTTCGCCAGTCTCCGAGATCATCTGAATTTTCCCGTGCGTGGGTAAGAGATAGTCTTCGAGGCTGATCCCCAGTTTCTTGGCTTGTTCTTCTGAAAGATCAGGTTGTGCATTATCAGGCATCATGGCTGGCACTTCCTTCAATACTGGTGTGAAGCAGGTAACACTAGTATTGGCCACGCAGAACGAATAGTGGACGAATATTCTGAAACTGGAGACAGATCGGAAGTATCGGCCTATGCTGGTGAACACTTCGATTTAACAGAGCGTGGTTTTTCAACAAAGTGGTGGTGCCAATGTCACTCAGTGATCCGCAAGCGACCGAAGGAACACATCTTGATGCCGTCGATCGAGAAATCATCTCTGCCCTGGCGAAAGATGGCCGTATCTCCATGACGGCGCTCGCCGAAAAAGTACATATCTCCCGGACGCATTGTCACGCCCGCCTGCAACGGCTGCAGAAAGCTGGCATCATCACCGGCTTCACGATTAACGTTGACCCGGCCAAACTTGGTCTCGGTGCTTCAGCGCACGTGATTCTGAAGCTGCGGCAGCATAACTGGCGAGCCCTCCGCCAAAAACTCTTAGACATCCCCGAAGTCTGGCACGTGACACTCACCGGCGGCCCGATGGACGTGATTCTGCTGGTTCGTGCACGGGACACCGCTGATTTGCGCAGAGTCGTGTTCGATGAGATTCAGCCACTACCGGGTGTGGTCGATACCCAAACATTCATGATTTTCGACGACCACATCTCCCGCAGCGCACTGCACTGAGACCTCCCGCAATATTTTGTCCTCACGGCTTAGAGTTTTGGATCCCACATAGCCAGCGTTGTTTCAAGGACGACGACGTTTGGACCGTCAGCTTTGCAGGCTTGCCGCAGCGACTCCTCAAGGGTGTGGGGCTCGGCGACCGTCGCTGGGATACCGAACGACGATGCCAGTGTGATGAAATCTGGGCGGGCGAGTTCAGTCGCGGTGGTGTGGCCGAAGGCGTCGTGCATATATTCTCGTAGGATGCCGTAGCCGCCGTCGTCGATGATAAGCCATGTCACCGGGAGATCATGCTGCTTGGCCGCTGCTAATTCGGCGATCGAATACATTGCCGAGCCATCTCCGGATAC
>JAJUIX010000175.1 GCA_029267455.1 Enteractinococcus sp.
TACCCACTTCATTAACGTCGGCCGAGATACGCCTAGGGTGTCTGCAGCGACAGTAGTAGTCAGTTCATCAGGCATTTTTCCAATGGAGACCTCACCACTCCCAGCGAGAGCCTTCAACGTATCGAGCAAGACTTCCTGTAAATGGGCAGGAAGAATTTGCTCACTGCCATCAGCGTGGTGAAGGATCAAAGTGGAATTTTGAAGATCTTTTTTACCGGCTTCGCGCGCTTCTTTAAGAGTTTCAACCCCGATAGTGATTCGTTCTGGTGTGGCGGTTGCCATCATCGCTCCTTGAATCATGGGTACCGCGACTCGCGCGGTGTTATTTAATCTCAGAATATCCACTTGCACTTATAACTGCAATTCTATGAAATGCCACATCCCACTGGTAGGCACGAGTTCGGCGGGATAGCTAGTGACGTTGTAACGTGTATTCAGTTGGCATGTCTGAGTTTGGTAGCAGTACTTCTGCTTCGTCTGGCGCGATGTCAGGCTCGGTGACGACGATGACGTTGCGACGGGTCTGAGACCAGCCCTCGGGTAACTGCTCGACGTGCGTGTCATCTGGGATAAGAAATGCTTCCACGGGAGATTTGAGGTGGATGACCATCGGATCTAGGTCATCAGGCCCGTGGCATTTCGAGGAAGCTTCATCGCTTTCCGTGGCTACAGCGATAAAACAGAGGCCTTGGGTCACGGTGTCTTCGTGGTCGGTGCGGGCCATATAAAACTCGGTGGCATCGCGAACCCCAAGATAGCGGAAGTAATGATCCTCGATAGCTTCCAAGGCGGGTTCGTTGAGTTCCACGTCGGGAAGATCGTTGTCGCTGGGTGCATTAGCAAACACTCGGTACTCTGTGGTTACCGTTTGGTCAGGACTCGAGGCAGTCGGTGACTGACACGCGGCTAGTGCAACGCTGCTAGCGCATAGCCCCGCAATGATCTTGCGTCGAGAATGTGTAGGCGCCGGTCGGAGGGTGAGTGCCATACCAATCAGCCTAGCGAGCACGGTGACACCAGCTGTGAATACTTCGAGGCTGTCGTTCTCAATGTTGCGGTGAAACTTAAAGCTTTTTGTATTACAGAGCCTGCGGACTATGGTGGTGTGCAGATCAAGACCCCGGGGTGCACTGAAACTGGTGCTGAGAGTGCGGAGATGCCGCAGACCCGTTCTACCTGATCCAGATCATACTGGCGTAGGGAGAGGTCCGTAGCTCTTGAGATATTAAGAGCCCGGTGGTCGGAAGGGAAGGCCACCGTGAGTGGTCAAACACTATCACCAGATCAAATCGGTATTGGGATGCGCATTAGCGTCCACCCACACGCAGATGATTTCGAACGCATCATTTTGGATGCCATCAAATACACCCATGACGTGCTGAAAATCGATGAGCCCGATTCCGGGTTAGAAGTTTCTACCGGCGAGGTCTCAACCTATGTGGGTGTGAACTCGGGTGAGGCAGCACAGCAACTGGCCGCCTATGCATCCACGCTGATCCGCGCCGCCTCCGAAGAATCAGACCATCAGCATCTGACCAGCCATATCCTACTGTCCCGTGGATGCCCCGGAGAAGCGACCTGCGAGCTTGTGCCTGGCGAAATTCCGGCAGAACAGCCCGTATCGCTGGCCAAAAGCGAGCTTGAAGTGGCCGCCGCCTGGTCGTTGTATCCACTGGCTGACGGGACCGTGCCCCACATGACACCAATTTATGCGGCCATTGACCAGGCCAAAGCCTCGGGGGTGCAGGTCACCAGTGAACACTTTGCCACCATCCTGCGCGGCGACCTGGCCGATGTGCTCACCACTATCGTCGATGCCTGGGGACAGATCGGCCAAGAAGTGCCGCACGTGGTGTCG
Organism: Enteractinococcus sp.; assembly: GCA_029267455.1. GTDB lineage: Bacteria > Actinomycetota > Actinomycetes > Actinomycetales > Micrococcaceae > Yaniella. The sequence continues at coordinate 1,859 of JAJUIX010000175.1, forward strand.
CACGTATCGATTTCTGCCAACTCACCTACGGCCCAACGCGACGGTGATCAAGCATGACTCACACCGCAACATCTCAACCGCAACAGCAAAATTACCGCAACCCGTACGACAGTCCATTCAAATGGCAGCTCAAAGACCTCGTAATGATCGTGGTGCTGGGCGTGGTCTTCGGGTTCGTGTACTGGGCACTCGTCCAAGCCTGGAACGCACTGGCCATCGCCATGGGCCCGGCAGGAGACCTGGCACAACACTTCTTCCAGGGTGGCTGGTTACTGGTGGCACCGTTAGCCGTAGCTATCACCCGTAAAGCTGGATCGTGCATCCTGGCCGAGCTGATCGCAGCAACCATGGAATTCGTGTTCCTGGGGTCACCGGTCGGGCCGGTGCTCCTCCTCTCCGCGTTCCTACAGGGCTTGGGCTCTGAATTACCATTTGCCATCGGTCGGTACAAACGCTTTGGCATCACTCGCTTTGCGATCAGTGGGTTCTTGGGCGCATTCTTCGTGTTCTGGTCCTCGGCTATCCGCTTCGGATGGTTCGGCCAAGAAATCTTTGGTCTACGCCTGATCATCCACTGCTCATCGGGGATCATCCTGGGCGGTATTCTCGCCTGGGCCCTGGTCAAAGCGATCCAGAAAACCGGTGTGGTAGATAACTACGCCATCGGAAGGCAAGGATGAGCCACACCCAACCACTGGTTGAGCTGCGCGGCTTCACCGCCGTGGACCCGCGCAGCCAACGGGTGCTGTTAGACGACATCAACCTCACCGTCTATCCGGGTGAGCAAATCCTGTTGCTGGGAGCCTCGGGTGCGGGAAAATCTACCCTATTGGATGCGATCCGCGGGGTCGTACCGCATTCAGTGCCGCTCAATATCAGTGGGGAATGCGATGTGGCCGGTGAACCGGTCATCACCCGAACGGTGGCTCAGCTCAGCGCACTGGTCGGCAATGTACCCCAAGACCCACATGCCAGCCTCACGCTGCCCCTGGTCGAAGACGAGATCGCACTGACGTTGGAAAACCACGGAGTCGACCCGGCCGAGATCGGACCACGAGTCCAACAGCTCCTGCAGGCCGTGGACGCCGAACACCTGATGCATCAGCGCACTCAAACGCTGTCGGGTGGCTGGGTGCAACGCATCGCCACGGTCGCAGCCCTGGCAGCCAGGCCCCGGATCGTGCTCGCCGACGAACCCACGTCCATGCTCGATGGGGCAGGGGTCGCCTCGGTCATGCACATCCTGACCGAACTCACCGGCACCCAGGGAGCACTCATCCTGGTCGAACACCGACTCGACGAACTCGCCGACGGACCAGGACTCCCCGAACGCACCGTCGTGATCGATGGTGGGCGCATCCAAGCTGACGGTGACACCCACCAGGTTCTTGCCGAACACGCCGCTGAACTGGAAGCCAATGGAGTCTGGACCCCCGGCGGGCAGCTCCCGGATTTCTCACCTCCAGCAGTTCACAACACCGAACCGCTGCTGTGCGCTCGCGGACTCAACGTCCGCCCTGTGCCCCAAGCCGAGGTCGTCGTCTCCGACGTTGACCTTGAAGTGCACCCGGGGGAGCGCGTCGCACTGATGGGAGCAAACGGTACGGGCAAAACGACGCTGCTCA
>JAJUIX010000133.1 GCA_029267455.1 Enteractinococcus sp.
AGGCTGCAACGATGTGGCCCTACCTTGTAGCGATAAGTTTGATCGCAGCTAACGGCCCCGGATTGCCGCTGGATATTTTGTGGTTAGCGTTCTATAACGTGCTGATGATCCTCCCGGCTGCTATCTTGACGTGGGCGAGAGCAAAGTATCCTACGCAAACCGATTTACTGCTGTCCAAAACCAGGGAAACGATGGCGGGAGCTGGCTCAAATTTTACCGCGTGGCTGGCGATTATCATCGGCGTGTGGATCATCCTCGCTCGCGTATTGTCCTAGCCGGATTACACTAGCCTCATGTCACACGTGCCCGCACCTCACTTGCTGCCGAGTTCCCCGCAGACTCGCGCCGATATTCCATGGCGTCAGATCATCTGGTTTATCGTTCTGACATTCGGGCTAGCCTGGCTGGTGACTTTGCCGCTGTATTTCATCAATGACCCTGCCCTGTTTCGAACACTCTATTTACCGGTCGCACTGGTCATGATGGGCACCCCTGCGCTGGTTTCCTGGCTCATTGTTCGAAAACATCGGCCCAAAGGACAACGTGCCGCAGCCTTAGGGTTTACCCGACCCCGGCGGGTGCCACGCTTTCTGGGATATCTCGTCTTCGCATTTATCATCCCGATTGCTATCGGTCTGCTCAGTATGCCCATTGCATCAGCGTTTGGCGTCTATGAAGCTGATCTCGAGAATTTTTCCGGCCTCCAACAGACTCTTGCTAGCGCTGGCGCCACGGGTGTACCGATCGAGCTGTTCCTAGTTGGTCAGGTCATCAATATTGTGCTGGCCTCTTGGTTTATCAACCTGCTTCCTGCGCTCGGCGAAGAGATCGGGTGGCGCGGTTGGCTCACCCCGCAGTTGCTACCGCTTGGGGTCATCCCCACCATATTGATAACAGGTCTGATCTGGGGGCTGTGGCATACTCCGCTCATCCTGCTAGGACATAACTACCCTCATCTGCCAGGGTGGCTCGCCGTCATCTTCATGGTCATTTTCTGCACGCTGCTTGGCGGTGTACTCGCATGGTTGAGTATCCGGACCAACTCCGTCTGGCCTGCAGCCCTTGGCCACTCGACGATCAACGCCACCGCAGCGCTACCGCTCCTGTTTTCAGCAAGCCCCACCTATGACACCGCACACGTAGGGATTGGTGGAACCACCGGATGGATTGTCGCCGCGGTCATTGTCGCGATCTTGCTGGTCACAAAATCTTTCAAGCCTGCTCCACAGCCTGAGCTTGACGCGGCGGCCGCTTGGCCCAGCGACTACTCCACCCGTTGAATCAATCCTCACGACGTTGCTTAGACATCAGGCGAATAAAATCCTAGGACCCAGAAATAACTAGGCTGCGTGATGCCTTATGCAGCATCACGCAGCCTAGTTCGCTCTGACATAGTGGTTAGCTCACGGCGCCGTCTTTCTGGAGGGTGATCTGCCAGGATGCTTCACCGGTTTCGCGGAAATCGATGACCTGGTGGCCGTCGTCAACCGCCCATTGTGGGATGGTGTCCGTGCCCTGGGTGCAATCAAAGTCGATGACCAGGTGCTCCCCGGAATCAAGATCAGCTATGGCTTCTTTGGCTTCTAGCAGCGGGAACGGGCAGACCGCGCCCATCGAATCCAGCGCATAGTAGCCATTGCCCAGATTGCGGACCTTCCCCTTATCTGCCGTCTGGAGGCTCACCAGGCCGGTGGCAACCTGCATACCGCCGAAACCGGCGGGCTGTGCCGCTGAGTTATTCAGGGCCACGGTTCCGGCGCTAGCTGAGTTATTGACCGAGTCGTCGGTCGAATAGCTCGCGGGCGTCGTGGATGGCGCGGTGCGAGCTGGTTTCAACCAGAACTTGGCACCGACGCCGATCCCCACCGCGATGAACAGCAGTGCGATCCACCCCTGGAAACTGAACAGGCTGGTCTGCACCATGCCGTTGCCGACGGTGCAGCCGCCGGCCAGCGATGCGCCGACACCCATCATGAGTCCACCACCGATGGAACGGACGGCCGTGTTGGCATCGGGCATGCGAATGCGGAATTCTCCGGTCGCTTTGGCCGCGATGAACGCACCGACCAACAGACCCAGGACGAGCATAACGCCCCAGTCCACCAACCCTTCGTCGCCGGTGACCCCGTATTGGAGGGTGTTGGCGGTCGGGGTCGTAATGCCCAATCCGGAGTTGCGGCCGGTGGCCGCCGAAAGTGGCCAGGCGATCACTCCGATAACTCCGATGAGTGCGCCTGCGGTGTAGACGGGCAGTGGGCGCTTCCACGCCGGCTGGTTCTGCAGCCGGGCAACTTGTGGGCGTTTGGCGTCTTGACGATGGAAGTGGCGCACAAGCAGGAACGTGCCGATGGCTAATCCAATGGCGAACCACCACGGGGAGATGCCAAAGAACTCTGGCAGTGTAGTCAGACCGGTGTCCCAGCTCTTCACCCAGGCGTTAAAGTCAGAAAGGGCACCGTATTTCATCGCTGCGGCTGACAACGCGTACATCGCCAGTGCGATCCAGGAACCGACCAGACCTTCAGCCGAACGGTACCAGGTGCCCGAAGCACAGCCGCCCGCCAGAATAATTCCAAGACCAAAAATGAATCCGCCTGCGACAACCGCAACGGGTGCGAAGGTTGTGTTCTCCGGGGTAATCACCCCGGTGGAGGTTAATGCGGCTAACCCGACCGCGTGCACCGCTATCACTACAAGCAGCGCGACGAATGTGCGCCACGAGCGTGCCAGGAAAATATCTCGGATCATGCCCGTGACACAGAAACGGCCACGCTGCATGACCACTCCGAGCAGGGCACCGATCAGTAAACCAGTAAGAATCATGGGCCACCAGTCTCGATACAGATGTATAGCGCGTCGAGAACCGACGCGACGATTGAAAGTTTGAGTACCTAGCAGCCTAGATTGCTCAGTGCACAGTGCAACCAGTGACGACAAAAATCTTCATGGGACGTCATAAAAGCCAACTTGCCGTTGAAAGTATCACGTATATGACGGCAGGCTGGCTTTCGGGTGAAGTTTTGGTTATGGAGTGGGGATCCCGCCGTTCACGTGGAGTGTTTCACCGATGACATAGCTCGACTCGGATGACGTCAGGAACACGAACGCGGAGGCTACTTCAGTCGGCTGACCGGCACGCCCCAGCGGAGTGTTCTGACCAAAGTGCGGAAGCTTTTCTTTCGGCTGGCCCTTGGAAGGCTGAATGGGAGTCCAAATCGGGCCCGGCGCTACGGCGTTCACACGAATTCCTTTGGGCGCGAGTTGTTGACCGAGCCCCTTACTGAAGTTATTGATAGCTGCCTTCGTCGATGCGTAATCGATAAGCATCGGATTGGGGTTATACCCTTGGATGGAAGTCGTGTTGACGATGGTGGAACCGGCGGGCATATGTTTCAGTGCCGCCTTGGTGATCCAGAACATCGCCGTAATATTTGTGGTGTACGTTTCTTCCCACTGATCATCTGGAAGTTCAGTCAACTCTTCGGCAATCACCTGTTTGCCCGCATTATTGACGAGCGCATCTAAGCCGCCAAGTTCCCGTACCGCGTCTTCAACGAGCCGAGTGCAGAATGCTTTATCCCGGATGTCGCCGGGTAGGGCAACAGCCTTTCGGCCCGTTTCTTGAATGGTATCGATAACGTGTTGAGCGTCTTCCTGTTCCACTTCAAGATAATTGAGCGCAACGTCTGTACCTTCGCGTGCAAAGGCAATAGCTACTGCTGCGCCGATACCCGAGTCGGCACCGGTAATGAGTGCTTTACGGCCCTCGAGTCTGCCGGTCCCGCGGTATGTTTCTTCACCATGATCAGCCTTCGGCACGATATCTTCATCGAATCCAGGTTCAGGCTGGTCTTGTTTCGGTGGACTAATCTCAGGGTATCGATCGACTGGATTCTGGAAGGTCAACTGATCATGGTCAGCCATGACGCATCCTCCTTTGTGCCTTTGGCAGTGTTGGCTTCAATGACTATGAGTTTTTCGACGTGCGGCGCTTACTTTCCTTCTCAAGGGCTTCAATGAGCTCATCTTTGTTCATCTTCGATCGTCCGGAGATGTCTAGTTCTTGCGCTTGTTCATAGAGATGTTCTTTCGTGGCGTTCTTGTCGACGCCACCAGCGGTGTCCTCATCGTCGTCTTCAGAGGGTCGCGACTCGGGTTTGGGCTCCCAATGATCCCCGACTTTTTCGTGCGTTTGTTTCAGGGCGTCATAGGCTGTGCGATGAGCGCGTTCTTCATCCCCGTATTGGTCCATCGCGGAGTCATACGCCTTCGCGAACGTCCGCTGCGCTTTCTCATTCGATTTCTTCAGTGTGTCTGGAAGTTCAGACTTCTTCGCATCGCCGGATTTTGAGGTCTTTGGCATGGCAGCCAGCTCCTTTCGGTAGGCGACCGTTCCACTCCTACGCTAACAATGGCATCCACATCGCGGAAGAGCCTCTGATGTGTACCGTCTAGGTTCGTTGCAGCTCCTCAGCCCAACCTAGTGTTGCGTCAAAATCAACCGATTTACCTCATGTTTAAAGCGTTCAACAACCACGAAGCTGGATTTTTCCTCAACAATATGACGCCTTCGGCATGGACATGCGATCGTGGAATTCAAGTGTTTTCAGCCAATTTTCAGATACGAGAATTTTCACGTTTCGTAGGTCACATGTCC
>JAJUIX010000029.1 GCA_029267455.1 Enteractinococcus sp.
AAACTGCGGGACCGCTTCGAAGTGCCAGCAGATATTTCCGATGAAGACTTAGAAGCCCTCGCACGAGCATCTGACAACGTCCAACGTGCCATTGGAGAAAAAGATATTCGCAAGGTCATCGTCGTCAAAGGCAAGCTCGTCAACTTTGTGGTGGGCTAAGCCTCGATGACCGAGGTAGCTGATTGGATCGCTCGACTGGCCGCCCGATCGCGTGATATACGCAGCGAGGCGGTCGGTTGGGCGCGCTACATTAAGCCTCCACGGCGCGAACGTCTTGCGATCGTTACCGATAGCTCGGCTGCGCTACCGAACGAAGTCTTTAAACTCCCGACGGGCTCAGAACTGTTTGTCGTGCCCATTCCGGTGATGATCGGTGAGCAAATATACACTGAAGACGACGAAATTTTGCATCAGGACCTGTCGATTGCCCTTGCGGCGGGCACGCCTTTGCGAACCTCGCGCCCGTCACCCGGTCATTTTTCGGCCACCTATCGACACATCGCCGAACAAGGGTACGGTCACATCCTGTCGATTCATTTATCGTCGAAGTTATCCGGTACGACCGATGCCGCACGGGTAGCCGCCCAAACGTCACCCATACCGGTGACCGTTCTGGACTCCTATAACGCGGGGATGGCGCTGGGCAATGCGGTGCTTGACGTGTTATTACGCACCCGGCTTGGACTCTCCACGCAATTTCTCACAAGTATTGCGGCTCGCCAGGCCAAAGTTGGCCAGACGATTTTTACCGTGCCCAATCTGGATACGTTACGAAAAGGCGGACGAATTTCAGCACTCACGGGACTACTCGGCCAGCTCTTGCAAGTCCGCCCCGTTATGCACCTGCAAAATGGAGCCATTGAACTTCTTGATCGACCACGAAGCGAAGCGAAAGCGTTAGCAGTCATCACAGATATCGTGCTTGGGGCAGAACGACCGGTGCGACTAAGCGTGCAGGCCTACGGCGATTTCGATACTGCACATCGGCTCGCCGCAGAACTGCAAGAACATTCCTCTATGCCAGTGCCCGTGGTTCGACTCCCGGCAGTGTTAGCGGCCCATCTGGGACTAGGAGCGCTTGGCGTGTCGATCAGTCCCGACCTCGACTACGCAAGTTACGGCAGCGCGTGATCTACTAGCCCAGTATCCACAGGCTTCGGGGTGTTCGGGCGTTATCCACAATGGGCGTCTGACTGGGACAGCTCATGGTCAGAGCCAGCCATGCTGGTTGTATGGCAAAACATCTGGAGCGCATCGAGCAGCACAAGCCACCCATCTGGCGTACCAAAGTGGCCTTATCAGCCGTGCTGATGTTGATCGTCGTGGTCCTGACGGTTTACGGGTTCCGCTGGCTTGTCACCGATCGGCCGGACGTACCGGAACCTACCGTTGCCGTCAATAGGGGCGAAAGTGAAAGCGTGGACCCCTCAGATGAGCCGGCACCCGTAGTCGAGACGCCTGCCAGCGAAACGACCATTGTCCACGTGGCAGGTGAAGTAAAACGTCCCGGTATCGTTGAGCTTGGTCCAGATTCTCGAGTCGTTGATGCTATTGAGAGCGCCGGCGGACCAACCGACGCTGCGCAGCTGGATGCGCTAAACCTCGCTGCGGCTGTCAACGACGGTGACTATATTCTGGTGCCAAATCAAGAAACCGCTACGGACACAAACGCTCAAGGCCCACCAACCCATAGTGGAGCCCCAGGTGGCACAGACGCTGCCCCAAAGGTGAATGTCAATACAGCTGATAGCGCCGAATTAGAAACGTTGCCCGGGATAGGACCAGCGACAGCTGCCGACATCATCGCGCATCGAGAACAACATGGGCCCTTCACCCAGTTAGCCGACCTTGAAGCAGTCTCTGGGATTGGACCGGCCACACGGGAGCGGCTCGATGGCCTGGTGACCTGGTAATGTCCACGCGCCATATCAAACCGGACGATATCGCTGCTCCGATTGATATCCGCCTGGTCCCGGCAGCCGGACTGACTGCTGCAGTGTGTTTCGTCATGCCTCAGATGTCCTCCGCCTGGGCGCAATACCTACCGCTTCTGTTGGTGCTCGTGGGTACCAGTGCTGTGGTTTTCATAGCGAGCTTCCGACGCAGAAATAGCTTCGTTTACTGTATCCTGCTTCTCGCCATTGCCTGTTGGCTAGCAACTCCTGCCGCATTTCTTACCCACCAACAGCGCATCGCAGCAGAGGAGTCCGGCTGGAGTGATTTCATCAGCGACTCAGGCACCGCGACGATGTCCGTGCGGCTCGTGACGGATCCTGTAGAACGGGATGGCCCCTTTGGTGCTAACTGGTTCGTCACCGCTGAGGTGGAACACTTCGGACGAGAGCTGATTCCAACACCACACCCAGCCAAGATTGTGATCTCGGCCGATGAAACCTGGGCAGAGCTGACCACAGATGATTACGCGTGTTTTCTAGGACGGGTCACCGACACTGACGCGACGGTATTTGTCCAGGCCATGAATGCTGCGCAACCGGGTGGATGCAGTGATGGCTTAACGACTCCGACCATGAACGGCCGAGATGTACTCCGTTCTACTCTTCGAGACGAAGCAGACCAAACAGTCGGTTACGGCCCAGACCTATTACCCGGGCTCATCCTGGGGGACCGTTCCCAACAATCCGAAACCATAGATGAGGCAATGAAAGTCTCTGGTCTCAGCCACCTTTCAGCTGTCTCCGGCGCCCATACCTCGTTGATCGCTTCAGCCGCCACTATCTTATTTCGCAGCTTGCGCCTGCCACGCCCCATCGTGATCGCCGCGTTTTTAGGCACCCTACTGTTATTCGTTCAAATCGTCGGAATGCAACCGTCAATTATTCGAGCTGCCGTCATGGGAGCTATCGGTGCCTGGGCTGTCTTTTACGGTCGCGGTGCTCAGGCACTCCCTATCCTTGCGCTGTCGACCATCATCATTCTGACAATTTCTCCTGAGCTCGTCCACGAAGTTGGCTTCCAACTCTCCGTAGCCGCTACAGCAGGAATTGTGCTGGGTGCTCAACCCCTAGAACGCTGGCTGCATCCGATATGTGCCAAAATTCTTCCGGACTTCTGGGCAAGCCAACTGAGTTCTTCCTTGGCCATCTCAACTGCGGCGCAACTAGCGTGCCAACCCTTGCTTCTGACCTTCATCGATTACATCAGCGTGTACTCGATAGTGGCAAATGTCTTTGCCACACCCTTGCTGCCGCTGATTACCGTTCCTGGCACGATCGCTGCAGCGCTTACCGTGGTCGCCCCAGCAGTCTCACAGCTCATACTGCATGCCGTGGCATTGCCTGCTACAGCGATCGGATGGATCGCCACCACCGTTACGACCCTTCCCGCAGCAACCCTGCCATGGCCCGAAGGACCAGCTGGTGCTTTGCTCATCATTCTGCATTGGGCAGCTACCGCCATCATCATGGTGAAACTACTGCGCCTGCAAAGACGAAGACAACCGCCCGTGCGGCTCGACTTCTCGACTCCTTTGTGGCAACGCCTAAGCCAAGCAGTCTGCACCCGGCTCACTGGTTTGAATGCTCTGCAGTATCTGGTCGTGGTGGTGGCAGTAGTAGCCCATGTGGCAGTCTTTTGGCCGACCCGATCGGCACAGCTGGGTCCAGACTGGGACCTCGTTGGCTGCGATGTCGGCCAGGGCGATATGTTCTTGGTACGAACCGGTCCGGACTCGGCCATGGTAATTGACACCGGCCCAGATGCCGACCTTGCCCACCGATGTCTGCAAGATGCTGAAATTGCCCGCATCGACGTTCTCATCATCACGCATTTGCACGCTGACCACGTTGGTGGCATCCAGGGCGTATTAGACTACGGCAAGCCTGAGCGCATCATCTACTCGACCGGTACCGATCCAAACTACACAGCACACGTCACGGATCTACCACCACATGCTCAACAGATATCCGAACCAGCCGTGCATATCATTGACCATGCACGTGAGGACCAAGACCACCCAGTACAGATACGGTGGACGATCCTAAGCGCCGATGGTCGCACGGTCAACGAAAACGATGCCTCAATCGTCTTACTGGTCGAAATATATCGCCACGGTGGGGTAGCGACCGCCCTGTTCACCGGTGACATCGAAGAGGAGGCCACAGCACGGCTGCTAGCTGAAGAACGTATCCCCGAGAATATCGACATACTGAAGTTGCCACATCACGGCGCAAAAAACGGCGGGACGGATCTCATTGAACATACGCGTCCATCCATTGCACTGATCGGTGTCGGGGCAGAGAATACCTATGGCCACCCGCACGATGTCATCCTTGAAGCATTAGAACCCGAGGCCGAGATCAGACGAACAGATCTGCACGGAACCTTTTCTGTGACGTTGCAGCACAGTCCGACATACCTGGCAGCAGAACGATAGACTCAGAACCATGGCTTCTCCTCGACGAAAGAAATCAGCTGACACCTCGTGGCGAAACGTGTCTGTAGACCAGCTGATTCTGGTCCAAGGCAGTGAAGACTACATCCACACCCGAGTCACAGAGTCCATCAAAACACAGCTTAAACAGGCCGAACCAGACACTGAAGTCCACCACCAGTCAGCCGCCGAGTATCAATCGGGCGAACTGCACGTACTCGCCAGCCCATCACTCTTTGGCGAAAAAAAGTTGCTGATCTTCAACGATATGCACAAGATGACGGATGCTTTCGTGACAGATGGACTGGAGTACGTGCAAAACCCCAATCCCGATGTCACCTTGCTTGGACTCCACGGGGGAGGAACGCGAGGAAAGCGTCTCTTGGACGCTATGAAAAAAGCCGGGCAGTTTGTCGAAGCAAGGCCTATTAAATCTGATCGGGACCGTCTCGATTTCTTGCAGGCAGAGTTTCGAAGCGCTCGCCGTCGGATTGATGCTGAAGCGATCCGTGCCCTTGCAGATGCTATCGGCGAGAACCTTGGTGAACTTGCCGCCGCAGCCCATCAATTAATCGCTGATACTGAAGGCACCATTACTGAGCGTGTGGTGGAACAATACTACGGCGGGCGGGTCCAAGCTACCGCGTTTAAAGTGGCCGACGCTGCTCTCGACGGTGATCTTGGTTCGGCGATTGCTTTACTGCGGCATGCGTTTGCCACTGGGGTTCAGCCTGTGGCCGTCAGCGCTTCTTTCGCCCTCAAGGCACGTCAGGTAGCTCGCATTATTGATGCCAAACTGCCTCGCGGTGAGATGGCCTCCATCCTAGGCATGGCACCCTGGCAAGTACAACGTGTCACCGCCACTGCACGGCACTGGACACCTGTGAATATCGCTGGCGCTTTAGAGCTCATCGCGCGTGCAGACGCAGAAGCAAAAGGGCAAGCACGGGATGCGGAATTTGCTATTGAACGTATGGTGACGAAAGTAGCGACGCTAGCCGGACGACGTTAGTGCCTTAAACAATCGAGGCCGCCACGATGATCGTGACGGCCTCGTAGCTTTAGAGCTTAGGCATCCAGCGCGTTAACACGAGCAGCTGCACCCGATTTGCGGTTAGCAGCCTGGTTACGGTGGATTGCTCCTTTGCTAACAGCCTTATCCAGCTTGCGGCTGGCAACTGCAAGAGCCTTCTCGGCTGCTGCCTTATCGCCAGCTTCAACTGCCTTATCTACCTTGCGGAGTAAGGTTTTGAGTTCAGACTTGATAGCGGTGTTGCGCTCGCGACGTTTTTCATTCGTAATCGCGCGTTTCTTCGAAGATTTAAGATTAGCCAATCTTGGTCCTATTCATTCTTGAAATATGGGTCGGGGAGGGTATTCCTAATCAGACGACTGAGCGGTGTGGGGGCACCTTGGAAAGCCTGATTAAGAGTGCCCGTCGACCTGCGCGGACACACAGCGGTATAGTTTACCAAAATTCAATATAGACAGCGAATCTTCTTCAAGAAGCCCGGTTGCGTGACAGCGTTGCTACACTTCAGCTCGCCAGGGACAACCCGATATGTTGTCGCTACTAGATTCAAAACATGAAAGAATAGAGCAACGAGCACACGCGGTGATGCTCGCGAAGTTTTGAGCCTCAAACTTATAACACACGAAGGATGGTGCACGTGTCGCCAGTGGCGTCCAACCCGCCTCAACCCGGTTCGACTGACCCCTCGGTCATACGGAATTTCTGTATTGTCGCGCATATTGACCACGGCAAGTCCACACTTGCCGATCGTATGCTGCAAAACACCAACGTGGTGACTCCACGAGAAATGCAGAATCAATTTCTCGATTCCATGGATATCGAGCGCGAACGTGGGATCACCATCAAATCCCAGGCAGTCCGTATGCCCTGGCAGGTTGACGGCACCGATTACATCCTCAATATGATCGATACCCCGGGACACGTTGACTTCGCTTATGAGGTGTCTCGCTCCCTTGCGGCCTGCGAAGGGGCCATCCTATTAGTTGATGCGGCCCAAGGTATTGAGGCCCAAACGTTAGCCAATCTGTATTTGGCGATGGAACACGAGCTGGAAATCATTCCAGTCCTCAATAAGATTGATTTACCAGCCGCAGAACCGGAACGTTATGCACTGGAGATTTCTAATCTCATCGGGGTTGACCCAGACGACGTGCTGAAAGTATCCGGTAAGACCGGAGAGGGCGTTGAGGCCCTGCTTGATCGTGTGGTCAATACGGTTCCGGCCCCCTCCGGCGCCGTTGACGCACCCGCCCGAGCCATGATCTTTGACTCCATTTACGACACGTACCGCGGTGTGATCACTTACGTTCGAATGGTTGACGGCAGACTGCAGCCGCGCCAGGGAATCAAGATGATGGCAACCGGCTCCGACTATGAGCTGCAAGAAACCGGCGTCTATTCACCAGATGCTATCCCTGGTGACGGGCTGGGTGTGGGCGAGGTCGGTTACCTCATCACCGGGGTCAAGGACGTCTCTGAATCCAAAGTCGGCGATACGGTGACCTCCAAGCAAAATCCTGCACCCGAACCTATTGGGGGATACCGAGAACCCCAGCCCATGGTGTTTTCAGGGCTCTACCCAATTGATGGTTCGGACTACCCGGCATTGCGTGATGCGCTAGAAAAATTGCAGCTCAATGACGCGGCACTATCCTATGAACCTGAAACATCGGTCGCGTTGGGTTTCGGCTTCCGCGTCGGCTTTTTGGGACTGCTACACCTCGAGATCGTCCGTGAACGACTCGAACGAGAATATAATCTTGACTTAATCTCCACGGCACCCAACGTCGTGTACAAGGTCACCATTGAAGACGGCACCGTAGTAACAGTGACCAACCCGTCGGAATTTCCAGAAGGAAAGATTCTTCAAGTCGAAGAACCTATGGCGATGGCCACTATTATTGTGCCTTCCGAATTCATCGGCGCGGTCATGGAACTGTCCCAGAGTAAGCGCGGACAACTCAAAGGGATGGACTACCTATCAGAAGAACGGGTTGAAATTCGATATTGGATTCCCCTGGCTGAAATCGTGTTTGATTACTTCGACCTGCTCAAATCCCGAACCAAAGGCTACGCCTCATTGAACTGGCAGCGAGATGGTTCACAGATTGCTGATCTTGTGAAAGTCGATATTTTGTTGCAAGGGGATACGGTCGACGCATTCTCTGCGATCACTCACCGGGATCACGCATATTCTTACGGTGTGAAAATGACGTCAAAACTCAAGGAACTCATTCCGCGGCAGCAGTTCGAGGTACCAATTCAGGCTGCTATCGGTTCCCGTATCATTGCCCGCGAGAATATTCGGGCGATCCGAAAAGACGTTTTATCCAAGTGCTACGGCGGTGACATTTCACGGAAGCGTAAACTGCTCGAAAAACAAAAAGAAGGTAAGAAGCGCATGAAGATGGTGGGCACCGTGGAGGTACCCCAAGAAGCCTTCATCGCCGCCCTATCAACAGATACGGACAGCAAGTAATCCTTGAACCAAACTGAAATTTCCTCAATCCCGCAGCTTCTGCCGGATTTTGTTAGCTCTGCCGTCAATGACGCAGAGCGCACCTTTTCACTGTATGTGCATGTGCCGTTTTGTCTCACCCGGTGTGGGTATTGCGATTTCAATACCTATATCTCACCGGATATGGGACCTGGTGCATCGCACGATAGTTTCGCGGCTACCGCTATCAAAGAGCTTGAATATGCTGCCACCCTCTTTGAAAAATCTGGTACCGAGCCCAAGCCTTTGCACTCAGTGTTCTTTGGGGGCGGTACTCCGACGCTGTTAGCAGCCGAAGATCTCACGGCGATTTTGTCCCGTGCAGAGCAACTATTTGGTATTCGCTCCGGTGCTGAAATCACCACGGAGGCGAACCCAGATTCTTTGACAGCACAGAGTGTCCAAGAGCTAGCCGACGGGGGATTCAACCGCATCTCAATGGGCATGCAATCCTCCGTGGGGCACGTACTGCAGGTGCTTGAACGTACACATAACCCGGACAATATCGTCACAGCCGCCCAATGGATCCGTGCTGCCAACTTGGAAATGTCATTGGACCTGATCTTTGGCACACCCGGGGAATCCTTAGAGGACTGGCAGGCTTCGCTCGATACGGCTTTGGGATTGCAGCCCGATCACCTCTCTGCCTACGGTTTGATCGTTGAAGAGGGCACTAAACTTGCGGCTCAGATTAGGCGCGGCGTCTACCCGAATACCGACCCAGATGATCAAGCCGATAAGTATCTTGTAACAGAAGAACGCCTCAGCGCGGCGGGATATCGCTGGTACGAAATTTCAAACTGGGCTTACGACCCAGACCACCGCGGCATCCATCAATCCCAGCACAACCTCGCATATTGGCGAGACCAAGACTGGTGGGGAATTGGTCCCGGAGCCCACTCACATATGGCTGGCCTCCGGTGGTGGAATGCAAAACATCCTGCAGCCTATGCGTCGCGTGTCTTGGACAATATCTCACCGGCGATTGGTCATGAAATCCCAGATGACGACGCCAGACTATTAGAAAAAATTATGCTCGGGGTCCGTCTGGCTGAGGGCCTCGATACGGCGGTATTTGAGGAATACGATCCTGAAACAGCTCAGCGGGCCAAGACTGAGGCAGAACTTTTAGCCACACAAGGACTCATTGAGCCGAGCGCCTTAGACCGGGGCAAGATCGTCCCCACGCTTCGCGGTCGGCTCCTGGACGATGCCATCACCCGGCGGTTGGCTGGGTTTTAATCGCAGCGAATGACTATCGGATAATCCGAAGATTGAAGGGGTAGCGGTAAGGACGCCCTTTATTGACCTCGATACCCGCAATGACACCGGAAATCGTCATGAAAAGCCAGATGAGTACAGCCACCACGCCAAAGATTGCGCCGACCACAGGTAGGAACGCCAAAATATTAAAAGCGATGGCCACGATGGTTAACGGCAACGTGAAGTTCAGCGCCTCTTTCGCTTCTTGTTCAGAAAACGGTCCGCGGGACCGGAACACGATGAACACCACAAGCGAAGGAACAAAACCCAAGAAAGCACCAAAGTGAGCGACTGTTGCCCATTGACGGTCTTCAGATGGCGTCAGGGGACCACGAGTGGTCGTATTACGGCCTTTATCTGAGGTGCCAGGGGATTGTGACACGGTACGTATCCTTTACATCTGATTCAGCTAGAAGTACGTGCTGAGGTTAACGAGCTATAGAACAGTGTAAACCCGTTTGTATCTTCGACTCGCCATCACAAGGCGAATCAGAAAGAATTTTGCTAATCGTGGACTGTCACAAAGTCGATCATGTGCTCAACTTTGCCCAGGAGTGCAGCCTCGAGATCGGTGAAGTTGTTGACCCGTGCCAGAATCTTCTTCCAACCTAATCCGATGTCAGCCGGTGTTTTATGAGGGAGTCCCAGCCTGGCCAGCATCCCAGTTTTCCAGTCTTCATTGCGTGGAATTTCCGGCCACGCTTTGATGCCGATCACTTCTGGCTTTACCGCCTGCCAAATATCGACATACGGGTGGCCCACGATCAGCACATTGTCCTGGGCTCCAGCAACTTGCATGGCGTCAGCTGCGATGCGTTCTTCCTTTGACCCAGGCACGAGGTGGTCCAATAAGATCGCCAGTCTGCGTCGTTTTTCGGGCTGAAACGCTCGCACGGCACCGGCTAGATCGTCAATGCCGTGCAACGGCTCGACCACTAC
>JAJUIX010000019.1 GCA_029267455.1 Enteractinococcus sp.
ACGACAGGTGCCTTATTTGCTGATGAAATGTTTGTGGTCACAGGTCGTGATGATGAGGGTATGCCGATCTTCCACCTGCTGAATCCGGAAGCAGCCGGCGTTGAGGTGATAGATGACTGGGACGGGATCGGTCAACGCCTCACTGCATCTGGCACAACGCGTTTTACCGATGTGGTCCTGGATGACCGACGCAGGATGACGATCAATACCCCGTCCGGCCTGTTGACCAATGCGTTCGTTATGCTCATTCACGCAGCAGCCCAGGCAGGTATTGCGGCCGCAGCCGTGGCAGACGCCGCAAGATTTGTGGGAAACCGTTCAAGGACTTACGGTCACGCACTTGCGGAATATCCTAAGGATGACCCCTTAGTCCAAGAAGTGGTAGGCCGGATGAAGGTCCACGCCCAGGCATCAGCCGATCTGGTGAAAATTACCGCACGAGATTTCGACGCATATTTGCGGGAAGCGGCAACTCTCTCATTAGACAGTACAGCGTATTGGGAGGTATACGGCCAGGCAGTGACGCGCATTCATGCTACCTCGGTGAGCGTATCGGAACACGTATTGGAGGCCACTCAACTGGTATACGAGGTCGGCGGCGCATCGGTGCTGCAACGCACGCACGGCTTCGATCGACACTGGCGCAACGCCAGAGTGCTGGCGAGTCACAATCCGGCACACTATAAGTTGCGCGGGCTAGGAAACTACCAGCTCAACGGGACAATCCCACCCGTAGATAGTTGGGTTCGTCCCTCGCGGCCGCTGGTTAATCAAAACTAGCAAGCCAGTCGGCAACCGCCGTGGCGTCTAAGGCCGCCACGGCACTGGGCGACAGCTCGGGTTTCGCAGGGGGATCCGGAGTAGGGATGGACTCTAGGACCTCAACCAACTCATGCCAGTCGACGTCGTGATTTAGAAACCACGGTTTTGCGAAGCCCAAGTTCGGCGTCATCGTGACCCAACCCGGCCCGGCTATGCCGTTGGATTCATTGATGATGAATCGAAATGGTCCGGGGTCTTGCTCGGTGGCCGGTTGCACCAGAATCGGCGCTGGCCGGCGTAAATGCAGGCTGTACCACCGGGAGGAATCGGGCCGTTGTGCCGCGGCTTTGGTCTCATCGTCGGCGGTTTCGAGGTATTGGCGGAACGCCGGATCCTTCTCTTCTAATGTGTAGAGATCGTCATGAGAAGTCAGCACAACCCGTCGATTGTCACCCTCCGGGTAGCCCCAGTCATCGGCTCCGATGATCTTGGTGTCGACTTGGTCGGGTGGCGGCAGTAAGGGGTGCATGTGAAATGGTTGAATGCCCAGTGCCCAGGCGCGGTTTTCTGATTGAATAAAGAATTTTCCGCCCGGTATTTCCCACCCGCGGCGAATAAAGAAAAAGTCCTCGAGCAGCGGCGAGGTGATCTGGGCTGCTTCGCCGTGCTGCCAGAACAGGTGCCATTCGGAACTGTCGGCTAGCTCGGCGTGCGTTGCCGTGGTGCTGGTTTCGGCGCCAAAAATTTCGCCGCCTGCTGTGAGTTCGACCGTATCGGTCGGCTGGGCTGTCTTATTGGTAAATACCACGACGGACCAGTCGAGGATTTCTTCGCGGTGTCCTTGGACGCCGAGCGCGCCGCTGTCAAAATTGTGGATGCGTTGGAGGCGTACCTGACGGGTCAGATATGTACGCAATGCACGGCCTGCGGTGTGGTGGAGAAACTTCGTGGGCAGCAGCCAGGCAGACACCGCACCGTCGGCTAGGAACTTGTGAGTTGCCAGGACGTAGTAATTGTAGAGATCGGTCAGGCCGGTGGGACGGAACTGCGTCGCGGCTTCTGCGGCATCAGCTGCGCGAATTTTATCGTCGGACGACAGCCGGTGGTGCTGGGTTGCCGGGGGACGCGACAACACCATCGTGGCCTTGGGTAAGTCGGCTTCGGAGAGCGCCATGAAATCCAATTCATGCACCGTCAGACCGGCCGGGGCCCAGAGGTCGTGGGCTAAGGCGGCAAATTGTTCTTCGTGTTCGACCCCGTGAGCGGAACGGATCTGGAGTTGCCCGCTACGATTATCGGCCTCGTGCAAGAACGCGGAAAAGAAAATCCCGGTCCCAAGGCAGGGCTCGAGGAACCGGATCTGTGTGCCGGGATGATATCGCAGCGCCAATCCGGTGATATCACTGGCAATTGAAAATGGGGTGGCGCTCTGCTGGAAAGGATGCTCACGGTTTTCAGAACGGAGTTTTTCCAGGAAGGTTTGTCCGGTTTGGCGCACGGTTTCGGTACCTGTTACGTCGAAATCAAAGCCTAACACGCTACCTCCTTCCCACCACCTACGGCTTTCAGTGCCGTTAAGACTCCACACTAATGTGTGAAGGTAAAGATCAAATCGATGTTTGCGTTTATGTAGCACAAAAGACCGCCACCGCAAAAATCGGTGAGGTTATTAGCGGTGGCGGTGTGCCGAGTGTTGATGAAGCGGGGCCGGTTAGCGTCCGGTGCCGCCGTGGACAGTGGCTTCTTCTTCGGCGTCTAATCCGAAGGCACTGTGAATTTCTTTCACAGCAGCCTGCAGTTTCTCTTCGGCCGTGACGACGGAGATCCGAATTTCGGAAGTGGAGATGAGATCAATATTGGCACCGGCACGGTGCAAGGCGTCAAAGAATGTGGCCGATACACCGGGATTGGAACGCATGCCAGCACCGATGAGCGAGATTTTGCCAATGTTGCGCTGGTGGGCGATGTCTTCGAAGCCAATGCGTTCTTGTGCGGAACGAAGCGCGGCGATCGCGTCTTTGCCCTGATCGAGGG
The DNA here is from genome assembly GCA_029267455.1 of Enteractinococcus sp. Classification (GTDB taxonomy): domain Bacteria; phylum Actinomycetota; class Actinomycetes; order Actinomycetales; family Micrococcaceae; genus Yaniella. The sequence continues at coordinate 2,797 of JAJUIX010000019.1, forward strand.
GCACGGTGAATGAAATATCGGTGGCACCGGCGCCTGCCCGCGAGGGGTTTTGGACGATCATGTCAATGTTGGTGTGGGCATCAGCGATCACTTTGAAGATCTCAGCTGCCTTCCCGGGAATGTCGGGGACCCCGATGATGGTGACTTTGGCTTCGGAGGTGTCGTGGGCGACACCGGCGACGATTGGCTGTTCCATGGGTTGGCCTTCTGGTAGTTGGATGGTGTCTTGCTCGTCTGGGATCACCCAGGTGCCTTCTTCGTCCGTAAACGAGGAGCGGACGTGGAGTTTGACCCCAAAACGGCGGGCGTATTCCACCGCACGCAGGTGCAGAATCTTGGAACCGGAGGCTGCCAGTTCCAACATTTCTTCGGAAGAGATTTCAGAAATTTTCGAAGCCGATGGGACCAGGCGAGGATCTGCCGTATAGACCCCATCGACGTCGGTATAGATCTCGCAGGCATCGGCATCTAGTGCAGCAGCGAGTGCGACCGCGGTCGTGTCAGAGCCACCGCGACCCATTGTGGTGATGTCCTTGGATTCTGGCGACATCCCTTGGAAGCCTGCCACGATGGCGACGTTACCCTGGTCGATGGCTTCCTTAATGCGAGTTGGGGAGACCCGGGTAATCCTGGCCTGACCGTGATAGGTGTCGGTCATCATCCCGGCCTGGGAACCGGTAAAGGAACGGGCTTGGGAGCCGTTTGCGTTCACGGCCATGGCCAACAACGCCATCGAGATACGCTCACCGGAGGACAATAAAATGTCCATCTCCCGCTTGGGGGCATCGTCGGTGACTTCGGCGGCGAGATCCAGCAGGTCATCGGTGGTGTCACCCATTGCGGAGACCACGACGACAACTTGATGGCCGGCCCGCTGGGTTTCGACCACACGGCGTGCGACGCGCTGGATACCTTCGGCGTCGGCTACGGACGAGCCGCCGTATTTCTGGATGATCAGGCTCATAACTACCTTTTGGTTCGAAAATGGGACTGCGCTTAAGTGTAACGGCTGGCGTATCGGGTGGTGCTAAAGTTTGCGCCGTCCTTCAAATGCCCGTCCCAGGGTCACTTCGTCGGCATATTCGAGGTCGCCGCCGACCGGTAGACCCGAAGCCAGGCGTGACAGGGTGATGTCGACTGGAGAGAGCATGCGGGTCAGATACGTTGCGGTGGCTTCGCCTTCCAGATTCGGGTTGGTGGCGATGATGACTTCTTTGACGGTGTCATCTTGCAACCGGGTGAGCAGTTCTCGTACGCGCAATTGTTCAGGGCCGATGCCGCCGATGGGGTTAATTGCCCCGCCAAGTACGTGATACCGACCGTTGAAGGTGCGGGTGCGTTCAATGGCGACGAGGTCTTGGGATTCTTCGACCACGCACAGGAGTCCGACGTCGCGATTGTCGTCGCGACAGATTGAACAGATTTCATGTTCGGAGACGTTGAAGCAGATCTCGCACAACCGGATCTTGGATTTCACATCGGTAATGGCGTTGGCTAAGGCGACCATGTCGTCTTCGGGGGCTTCCAGGATGTGGAAGGCAATGCGCTGGGCGGATTTGGGGCCGATGCCCGGGAGCCGGCCCAGCTCATCAATGAGGGTTTGTACTGCACCGTCGTACACGTTGTGGGTGCCTTTCGTTGGGTTTCGTGGCTACTAGATTTTTGGAGTGCCGTCGGCGTTGCGTTCTTCGATTAACCGTGCGTTGAGTATTTCTTCGACGACGCTGCGACCGGCTAGGCCAGATTCTTCAATGATTTCATCATCCGAGGCATAGTCATCCTCGTCATCGTCGACACTTGGTTCGTCTTCATGTGCGGCAGACTCGGCGTCTTGTTGGGCCTGTTGCTGGCCGCCATATTGGGCGACCATTTCGGCAAAGCGCGACCCCGTGGGCTTGGTGGTTTCTTGTTGTGGTTTCGTCCCACCGGCCGTTGGGGGGATGACGTCACTGAAGCGGCGCTTGAACTCTTCGCGCAGTTCGGCTTCTGATTTTGCAAATGCCGGCGCAAAGGGCTCGTCTTCCGGAGCATGACGGGGGATGAATCCTGCATACCCGTCGGCTGCGACCGGATCCGGCTCAGTTGGGATCTCAGGTTCGGCAGGTTTGGGTTGGGTAGCCGGAGGTGCCGCCGGGGGCTGTTGGGCGGTCGGTTGCTCCGTTTGTTCCGGCGCGGTTGGTGGTGGCGTTTCCATATCAGCCGGTGGTGGGGTCGTTTGGCCCTGTGGCTCCTGATACCAGGGGTCCGGCGGTGGTGTTCCCGCGTCCTGGGGTGGACCCCAATTCGGGTCGGTGCTGCCCCAATCCGGTTCTGGTTGCCCCCAGGGCTGGTTTGGCTCGCCTGAACCCCAACCAGCGACGCCGGTGACAGGCGGCTGTTGCTGCTGGGGCGGGGTAGGTGTCTGCTGTTGTTGCTGTGGCGGAGCAGCGGGTGGTTGCTGTTGCTGCCCAGGTTCTGGTGATGTGGGGGATTCCGCCGATGGTGGCGAACTCGGCGATACCGGGGATGGCCCCGATGCGGGTGTCGCGGAAGGCTGTGGCGACTGGGGTGCGTCTGATTGGGGAGGCACTTCGGGAGCCTGTTGTTCGGACGCGGCCTGGGGCGGTTGTTGCCCCCGTGGCTGAGTCGGTTGCGGCTGTGGCCGGGTCTGGTGGCTAGGACCTTTTGGGAAACCACCATCCGAGGTGCCCGAGATCAAATCAAGATCTGGTTGGATGCCGAGCACGTGATGGAAGCCCGCCGCGAGTAGCTTTGCGCCTCCGCGTTGCTGCACGGTGTTCCGAGCGCCGTCATTATCAAAACCGATGGTGAGCAGTTTGCCGTCGAAGCCCACCACCTGAGCATTGCCCTCAACGGTCATCCAAATCAGCCGTGATTCGGATTTCAAAAACTCGAGCACTTCGGGCCAAGCGCGTCGCGCCATCTCTACCTGGGAGAGCTGTTGCGATGGCGCAGGTTGCTGTGGTTTTTCCGGTGCAGGCTGCGGTGTTTCAGGCGCGGCAGGTTGGAACTGGGAGGCAGGTTGCCCAGCTGGTTGTTCAGTCACCGGTTGTTGTTGGGCCGGTTCCGGTCGGGGCATTTGCACCGGTTCAGCCTGGGGCTCAGGTGCTGCCGATGACTCCTGCTCGGCCGACGTCTTCTGCTCTGTCGGGGTCTCTTGTGGGGGCGGTGTTTGCAGTGGCGCAGCAGGTGCCGGCTGTACTGGTTCAGCCTGTTGTTCGAGTTCTTCGGCCTCTTCCTCAACTTGATCACGCCCTAGGGCCGCGCGGGCAGCTGCCGCACCGGCCAGCCCGGTTTCTGCAGATCGCACCGGACCACTTGCACGAGCCTCGGCAGGCTCTTCCGCAGGCGCGGTGGTAGCTTCTGGGACCCCACCGTATTCCAGGCGCCGTTCTAATCGATCCATGCGAGCCGCTAGGCCACGCTCGGTTTCATCTGTGGCAGGCAACATCAGCCGGGCCATAAGTAATTCCAGATGAAGACGTGGTGAGGTCGCACCAGACATTTGGGTCAGTGCCGCAGCGGTAATGTCTGCAGCACGTGACACTTCGGCCGCTCCCAGCTGCTGGGCTTGGGCCTCGAGGCGCCGTAGCTGATCGGCGGGCATGCCGTGCAAAATACCTGACGCCTGCTCTGGTGCAGCTTTAATAATGACGACGTCGCGGAACCGTTCCAACAGGTCTTGGACGAAACGCTCTGGATCCTGACCCGATTGCACGACCTGATCCACCACGTGGAAGACCGTTGCCGAATCGTCTGCGGCCAGGGCATTGACCACATCGTCGAGCAGGTTTTCGGGGGTAAAACCGAGCAGATTGACGGCTAGATCGTAGCTGACACCCTCGTCGGTGGCTCCAGCAATGAGCTGATCCAACACTGACAAGGTGTCACGCACTGAGCCGCCTCCGGCGCGAATCACCAGAGACAACACACCCGGGGCGACTTGGACGTTTTCCGCCGTCGCCAAACTTTCCAGATAATCCAACAGTGGTTCGGGCGGGACGAGCCGGAACGGATAGTGGTGGGTACGCGACCGAATCGTGCCGATGACCTTATCCGGCTCGGTCGTGGCAAAAATAAACTTAATGTGTTCTGGCGGCTCCTCAACGATCTTCAGCAGAGCATTAAAACCGGCCGAGGTGACCATGTGGGCCTCGTCAATAATGAAAATCTTGTACCGGTCACGCGTTGGAGCGAACGTTGCCCGTTCGCGCAAGTCACGAGCGTCGTCAACACCACCGTGAGAGGCCGCGTCAATTTCTATGACATCGAGTGAGCCCGGCCCCCCGGTGGCCAGATCGGTGCACGAATCGCACGTGCCGCACGGCTTCGCCGTTGGTCCTTGCACGCAGTTGAGGCAGCGCGCCAAAATACGTGCCGAGGTGGTTTTTCCACAACCGCGAGGCCCCGAAAACAGGTAGGCGTGGCTGATCCGGTGTTTGTCAATGGCATTAGCCAACGGTACGGTCACATGTTCCTGACCGATAACTTCTTCAAACGTATCCGGGCGGTAGCGGCGATATAAAGCGGTGGTCACTCTCAATACCCTAGCTTGCTGACGTGAGAATCGTTACCAGCATTATCTGCCGGCCGAACTGTCACAGTAGACTTTATTCCTCGAAGCTGATGAAAGGAAAACCCATGGTGTTTCACGGTTCCGTAGACGAGCGTGCATCCCTGCATGAAGAGGTGCTCGATCGGCTTTTCGTCGAGGCGCATACCACCAACACGTTTTCCGATGAGGCCGTTGACCCGGCCGTGATTGCCGAAGTGTATGAGGACATTCGCTGGGCGCCTACTCAAATGAACGCTCAACCGTTGCGCTTGACCCTGGTGCATACTTCCGAGGCAAAACGTCGGCTCGGCCCACATATGCGTCCTGGTAACCGAGATAAAACGCTAGCCGCACCCATCACGATTATCGCTGCGTGGGATCCAACCTGGCATCATCACCTGCCGGTGTTGGCTCCGCACCGCGAGGGAGCACGGGAAAAGCTTGACCCAGACCCGGAAGCACGCCGGGAGATTGGGCAACGTTCGGCGTACCTGCAAATTGGGTATTTGATCATCGGCTTGCGTGCATACGGCCTGCATGTAGGACCGATGACGGGATTAAACCCAACAGGCGTCGACGAGGAGTTCCATGCCGAAACGGGGTGGAAAACCGCAGTGGTGATCAACGTGGGGTGGAAACCCAACGCTGACGATGCCAAAGCGATCCGTCCTAGGGCCGGCAGGTTATCCTTCGACGACGCCTGTCAGATCGTATAGCTTGTTTAGCTTGTCAGACCGTCAACCCATTCTTGGTTTTCTTCGATCCATTCGCGGATGACGGTTGGGTACTGGTCTTGTTCGACTTCTTCAACGAACAAGTCCTGCTCAAGATCCTGAAGACGTTCGGTGTCGATTTCGAAGTTTGATAGCCATTCGTACACTTCAGGCTGGTCTTCGGAGAAGCCTTCACGCGCGTAAATGGTCATATTTTCTTCCTGACCCAGGGCTTCTTTGGGGTCTTCCAGTGCTTTGATGTCGTATTCACTAAAAGCCCAGTGTGGCCGCCAGAGGGTGACAGCAATGTTGTCGCCGTTGCTTGTGGCGGTATCAATTTCCTGCAGCATGGCGGGGGTAGAGGACGTTCTGAACTCCCAGTCTTCCAGACCATATTCTGGAATCACATAGGCCTCGGTGCGTTCGGTCAGTCCTGCACCGGGTTCGATGCCGACTAAACGGCTATCAAATTCTTCTGCGTGGTCGGCCAATTCGTCCAAGGAATCAAAGGGTGCGTCCGCGTTGACAGCAATGACCTGGTTGGCATCGCTATTCCAGACGCCTACCTCTTCAAGGTTATCCCCGTATTCCTCGAGGTACTCAGCGTGAGTGACGGGCTGCCAGATATTCATGTTGAAATCCATGTCACCGGTGGAGAGCGCCGAAAAGCTTGGAGCCAGGTCCATGTAGTTTTTGTTGACCTCGAAGCCTTCATCTTCCAGGATGACTGCCCAGAGCTCGGCAACTGCGATGCCTTCTTCCCAACCGTGGTTGATGGCGATATCGATCGTGCCGCCACCTTCATCGCCGCCGCCGGTGTCGGCTGTCTCGCCGTCTCCACAAGCGGTCAGTGCTAGACCGGCAGCAGCGGCAAAGGCCGTGAACCGGCTCATGGTGCGGAATTTGTTCTTTGCTGTATGGCTCATTTCATTCCTAGGTGTAAGTGGTCAGGTTGTTCCACCGTAACACCAGTCACATCACGGCCCAAGTTATTCTCAGTGCCTGTGCATAACGTGTCATGGGCTGCGACAACCAGCGAGTACACTGCAGTAGTGCAACACCACGAAGAAGTGTCGGGGAGACTTTGAATACCAAGAGCGTGTCGAATGCGGCCACAGAGTTACTTCAGCGCTTGCCACTGGAAAACCATCAGCAGTACGATTTCGTATTCGAAAATGACCTGGCAGGCCGCGCAGCGCTTGCGGTTTTGTGGCGGCACCGCCAACAACTCGAGCTCTCGTTAGTTACTGACGAACCGACAGACCGCAGCATTCTGGCGCTCCAATCGGCGATTTTGGCGGTACGAAACCCACCGAGGATACGCTTGGTCTCAGCTGCTGAAGCTATTGAATTGGCACGAACCTCTACCCGCCTCGTATGGGCGCTGCTCCATCATCGCACCAGCCCCGCAGTTTATGCGGCGCTGAACCGACGCAACAAGGACACATTCGTCCCCTATGCTGTCCCCCTTGCTGCACTGGGTGACCAACATCCAGATCAGACCGATACGGCACATGAACTGCTCTTACGCGACACCATCCGTGAATGTGCCGGGTTCTTGAACTTTTTTGGCGACCGCTATAACCCCTTCAACCTTTACGAACGGTCACAGTTTCCTCGCTGGTTCACTCCACCGCCGGAGTTCAACGCCGTCCTCCCGCCGCTTGGCTATGCAACCATCGCACCGGACGGCACCCGGTTGGACGGTGGGGAATTCACCGGCTCGTTGCAAATGGCCACTCAGCATGTGCGGACCGATCATCGTCTTCAAATAGACCTTGGCCCCATGCTGGAATGCTGTGACATTGGAAGCTATGACGCCACTGTACAGCTGAACAACGAGTACAGCGATCCGGCTGGCGGTGGAGTGTTGGCCATTGAAGTGCACCATAACTACAAGAGGTATGCCCGATGGGATGTTGCAACGACTCCGGCACAGCTACAACTGCCCATCAGAGCTGTCCGGTCCGGCGATAGGTTGGTCGTCGCCGTGACCGCGCTTCGAGATAATCCGAAGCCGTCCTGGTCTCAAGCAAGCCGAACGAACATTAACTTGCACATCCACCCCCGGGGCACGCATCGGGTGCCTAATATCGTCACGAGGGCAAAATCGTGGCTCCACCGTGCTCGGTCATCCCAAGGAAGTTAGATCATGTTGGATACGCAATGGCCTCGTCTCTATGCCCGAGGATTTTTTCTCGGATCCCAGCCCGTCGATCTACTCGAAGAAATCCCGCACTTCACGCGCCATGACCTCACGGGCGCTGTACTGTATGTTGACTCCATCACTGAGCTGGGGATCGCCACAGCAGGTGACGACTGGGTAGTCACGGTCGGCAAAATGTTGCCCCTGTCTACCGGTCTCATCCAGTCTCGGGGCGCCGCGATCGCCGAAGACCTCTTCGCATTATTACAACGCGATGGGTTCCCCGGGGTCGAAACGGCGCTGTATGACATTGGCGGGCGTTACGCCGTCCTACTCAAGACCGGCGAAAAGATCTACGCATATAACGATGCCGCAGGCCATCGCACCGTTTATTTCAATCACACCCAGCAACGCATCGCGTCGCACTTCGATATGCTGCACCGTCTGACGGATACCAAGAAGCTTGTGTGTTCAATGGACAGTGCCAGGCCGCGGACGTCACCGGATGGCATGTGGGATCTGACAGAAGTCCCCCACTTCAAGGCCCTATTACCCAATCACCGCCTGCACCTAGCCAGCGGTACTCAAACTCGGTTTGCGCTGATGAGCCCTAACCCATACCGAGCGCTCCGGTGGGCAGATCGCATCGACCTCATCCATAGGTTGTGGCACGAGCAGCTGCAACACATCTTTGCCTTGAGCCCTGAAGTGCCGGTCGGGGTCTCCCTGTCGGGTGG
>JAJUIX010000108.1 GCA_029267455.1 Enteractinococcus sp.
GTTGACCAAGAAGATCTGTGGCATGTTCTCGGAACCGAGCCGATCTTCCATATCCAACCAGTGCTGCACGTAATCACCCGCGGCGTACCCCATAAATGGCAGCATGGCCATTGGATCACGACGAACCACACCCACGGTCCCCTCGGCAGCGGCAGTCTGTGCCGACGACAGGGTCGCACCCTTGAACACACCGTCTTGCCAGGAACGAGCCTCAGTGACCAATGGGATAGCGGTATCGCGACGACCACCAAAGAGGATGGCATCGAGCTTGATTCCCTTTGGATCGAAGTATTCTTTGGCCAGCATGTCGGTCTGGTCGATTGGTGTGCAGAACCGGGAGTTCGGATGTGCTGCTGGTGTTTCAGATTCCGGTGTCCACTCATTACCCAACCAGTCGGTGAGTTTGGCTGGTTTTTCTTTGGTCATGCCTTCCCACCACACGCCGCCTTCTGGTGTGAGTGCCACGTTGGTGAAGATGGTGTTGCCCTTGGCAATGGCACGCATAGCGTTGGGGTTGGTGTGCCAACCGGTGCCGGGGGCTACACCAAAGAAACCGTATTCGGGATTCACTACCCGTAGGTCGTTATTCTCGTCCGGAGTAATCCAGGCGATATCGTCCCCGAGCGTTTCCGCTTTCCAACCCTCTAGCGTCGGGTCAATCAGCGCCAAGTTCGTCTTACCGGTGGCCGATGGGAAAGCACCAGTAATGGTGTAGGACTTCCCTTCAGGGCTGGTGAGCTTGAGAATGAGCATGTGCTCGGCCATCCAGCCCTCATCGCGCGCCATTGCCGACGCGATGCGCAGCGAGTAGGCCTTCTTGCCCAGCAGTGCGTTGCCCCCATAGCCGGAGCCGTAGGAAACGATGGAACGCTCTTCTGGGAAGTGCACGATCCATTTGGTCTCATTTGAGGGCCAAGGAACATCTTCTTGACCATCTTCCAGCGGAGCACCCACAGAGTGCAGCGCAGGAACGAAGAAAGCTTCGGTTTCGGACATCTTGTCCAATACATCGGTGCCAATGCGCGCCATAATGCGCATCGACAGCACAACATACGGGCTGTCAGTAATTTCGACACCGTATTTAGGATCTTTGGCGTCTAGTGGTCCCATAACGAAGGGAACGACGTACATGGTCCGGCCGCGCATGGCACCGTCAAATGCCTCGTTGAGAATGGCCTTCATCTCCGCCGGATCTTTCCAGTTATTGGTAAAGCCAGCGTCTTCTTCTTTTTCAGAACAGATAAACGTCCGCGACTCTACTCGCGCAACATCCGCGGGATCAGAGAAGGCTGCATAAGAATTCGGAAACTGCGGGTCCGTGAGACGAACCAGTGAACCGGCATCGACCATTTCTTGCGCGATGCGATCGTACTCTTCTTGCGAACCGTTTACCCAATAGACCGAGTCCGGTTGGGTCAGCTCCGCTGTTTCTTTGACCCATTCCAACAGAGCTTTGTATGTGGTGGGTGCGGTGTCCTCAATCTGTGCAGTCAGATTCGAGGCGGCGTTTTCAACCATGTGGATCCTTTTTCGTATCGACTTACCAACCGCAGCACGACGTTACCAGCACGCTGTCGCGCTGCGAACCGTTCCGGTCGGAACGAGAGTCTATGCCGCATACTTTAGCAGCCCATATGTCAACTACAGCCAAGATGATTCACTGAACTTCGCTCCCAGACAACATTCACGACAGCTCAATAGCTAAAATAAGCGGACGGTCACAATTTTTTCGCGTTTTCTAGGGATTTTGGCGTAATTTTCGGCTTTTGGCCCCCATCACCGGCCCCGCTTCTTTAGTTTTCAAGTTACGTTGCACCCCCTTTATATGACTTGAACTTTTTTGTGATTCCTCGATTTTGCATTTTCAAAACGTAGGAGTATAGTTGTATCTCGTTGCTCAGCGCCCTTAGCTCAGCTGGATAGAGCGTCTGTCTACGGAACAGAAGGTCAGGGGTTCGAATCCCTTAGGGCGCGCCATTCATCTCATGATGATTCCAACACATCTAGATTCGAGTTCTCGGCATTGGCGATGTGTTCAATGGCGAATCTGTAGTACACCCCTTCAGTGCCAAGTTCGTGCCTCATGATTGCTGTCGTACTGAAAGCGTGACTCAGATTATTATTGCTTGACCAATCCTCCACCGCGTTGTAGCTTGAATTTGGACAACACGGAACGAATGAGTATAGTAATTCGAGTCATTACGACGATGCGCCCTTAGCTCAGCTGGATAGAGCGTCTGTCTACGGAACAGAAGGTCAGGGGTTCGAATCCCTTAGGGCGCGCTCTAATTCTCCGCATACCCGTGCGGATCCTAAGCCCTTGAGGTCTATTGCAGAAAAGATCTCAAGGGCTTTTCGTTTGTCCCGATGCCTTTGCCTAGCATACGAACTGTGACGGAAGTCCGTATCCACAGACTTCACTGAAGCATCTACAACTTTCCACAACCCAGGGCTTCTTTCCTCTACCCTCTTGCTGGTGCTCATAGAGTCAATGGTGTTGGAAGGAGGAAGTACCCGATGCTTGAAACGTTGCCAGATACCAAGCACATCATTCCGGAGAATGTCCTGGAAAATTTATCTGCCGGTATGAAGATGGCCATTGTCGCGCGCGTCTCAAAGTCACTTTCCGACCAGGTGCTGGAACCTGACCAGTGGTATGACAACCTGGCACGGTTTCGAACTGCCGACGGAGTAGATTGGGGAACGCAATGGGCAGAAGAGGCACAGACCCGAGAACCCACTGCACCCGAGAATTCCCACGACACGCTCCCTGCGGTATTGCAAAACTGGCGGCAAGCGACCCGGGCGCTCGACAATACCATGCTCTCACTGTCTCTCATGGCAGAGCGTGCTATACGGGTAGACCAGGAAACCGTGCTCGGTATCCCGGCTGGTATCAAAAAATGGAAGAGCGGTCACGGGTACATCGCAGATCGTCTCGGTATTGAAACCCGACAGGCGGGGCAATATCGCGACCGGGCAAAACTAGTCCGCCCAGAGATATCAACTGTCGGTGGTGTGGGCCATCAACCCCAACTGCCACTAGTAGCAAAAGCATACCGGGCCGGTGAAATCCCGCCGGAAAACTTGGATACAATCGTGCGCTCACTCAACCAGGTCGGAAAGTATTTGAGCGCGGTTAACTTATCTCCAGAAAATATTCGCGATGTCTTCAAACAACTCGATGAATCATTTCGCAACGCCGCCACAACTGTAAAGCCTGCTGAACTTGCAAAACTCACTGATGACATTCTGGCTCAAGCTGCTGCCATCATTGATGCTGACGGTCCCCCACCGCAGGAAATCCTGAACAAAGTTGAGAATTCTTTCCGCTATAAGATCGTCAATGGAAAGCTTGAAGTCAGAATTATCACTGACATTCTCAACTTAGAACTCTTTCTCGGCATTATGTATGCAGGACTAAATTTCAGAGCCTATAAGAACCGATATCACTCGCCGCCTAGCACAAACCAGCCTAATGGTGACGAGCAACCAAATGCAGCGAACAAGATGTCTCCTACCTCGAAGCAGTCATCGTTGTTTGATACCGAACAACAACCGACTCAGGTATCACAGCCTCAAGAATCACCCATGGATCGAAGCGATGGCAGCGAGGCCCGATTAGACCAACCAGGTATATCAGACAGCAGCACGGATTTCCTCGACGAAGCCATGGAGGGGTTGCCCATGAACGCTCCTCCGGAGCAAATCCTTGCCGCCGCCGACCAGCAACTCGAAGACGAAATAGATGGGCGTGAAATTCACGCCCAGACAATTGATGGAGAGCAACTTTCAAAGTCTCAGATGGATCGCCTCGATCCGCGTTCACGTGCCGAACGATTACATGACATTTATATCGCGCACCTTCGAGCAACCGCCAAACTCGATCCGTCGGTTCAAGGCCTCTCCATTTTCGGAGGCGCTCCCACTCAATTGCGGATAGCACTGGATTATCAAACGTTTGCTGAAATGCTCGATGAAAGATTGCAGGATACCTTCCACCTGCCAACGGAATATCGCCGTCCACCCGGATTAGAAGGCTTTGATTCAGGTCCGCCACGCTTTCTTCAAGGTTTGGAATTATCGCCAGAACACCTCATCGATGCCTCCAGTGACGACGGCACGACGCTAGTGGAAATTGACGTGGCGAAATATTCGAAGGGTGCCGGTAAGATACGCATCCCCAAGCTACAACGCGGCCATCCGTTCATTTCTCGCACGAGCCACGGCGGAACGATCGCGCCGCAACATTTGCGAGCAGCCCTGTGCGATGCTGAAATTATCCCGCAGGTCTTAGGCTCTGGAAATGTGATACTGGATCGTGGACGTGCAACGCGGACCTACCCCAATTCGGTCAAGCGCGATTTAGCAGCCTATGGGGCATGTTCTATCCCAGACTGCCGAATTCCAGCTGCCTACACCGACGGACACCATCTCATATGGTGGAGCCAGGGCGGCACCACTAGCAGTCAGAACGTCACACTATTGTGCCCGAAATGTCATGGTCTAGTGCATAAAGGGGTGTGGACACCCGTCTTTGATGCTAACGGCCAGTTATATTGGAAACCTGCACCCTGGCTAGAACCAACACAAACTCCGGTGCGGAACACCTATTGGGGGTAGTCTGGTAGCTCGGGAGGCTATATGTATTGGCAACGAGTCATATTGGGCTTGGCTATCATCGCTATGTCTGTGACTTTATTTGTGCCAATGCCGCTGTGGCTTGCGGTAACACTTATGGTCATCGCGCTGATTTCAGCCGTCCTCGTTTTGATGGGGCTGTTTCGAGATAGCCGTTAGCGTGGTACGACGAAATGCGTCATGACCGCATCTCGTCCATCCAGACTGGCCCATTCGCCTGGGATGTCAAATACCATCATGCCAAGCGTCGGATAACGTTCGGCCATGTCCAGGACAGCCTTCTCGTTGGAGTCCGGCGACGCTATTCGCATGCCAAGTTCTTGCACCCAGGGCATATGCCCGACCAACATAAGAGTACGTACTTGTTCTTCGGTTTCATTAATTACAGATAGCACTCGACTGACCGGCGCCATATAGAGCCGCGAATCGAGATACGGCGTGGGTGCCTTGTCGCCGAGCTCATGAAGCACCCATGTTGTCGTCTGGCGTGTACGAACTGCATCGGAGGCGATGATGGCATCAGGATAAAACCCCTGTTCCACCAACCATTTTCCGGCTGCTGGCGCTTCGTCGTTACCACGCTGTGCTAATGGCCGTTCGTGGTCTGGCACGGCTGGATAAGCTGCTTTTCCGTGGCGTAAAACAATGAGTCGTTTGTGGTCGGAAGAGTCAGTCAGCATAAAAGTGTTCCGTTCCCGGTTCATCACGATACTGTTGGTAGGTTCCGCCATCGTGCTCGCGCACCCAGCTGGCGATATAAGAGCAAGTTGGCACGATTCGGAACCCTTCCCTAATAGAGATGTCGATAGAGTGCTTCGTCAGCTCAGCTGCCAA
>JAJUIX010000118.1 GCA_029267455.1 Enteractinococcus sp.
GCAAGGTTCCCCCGCGGTCGGTAATTACGTGCCGCTGTGGGAATTTTTGGATCGCTGGCGCGATTCCGATGCTAAAGCCATGGTAGATATGACGGTCACGGATACCAACGGCGCCCCATTTGAAGTTTCCTGGCGAAAACTTTCCTCAATCGTGCATGCCATGGCCGTCGGGCTGCGTGAAGCGGGTATGCAACGTGGCGATCGCGTTTCCATGTTGGTCGAACCGGGACGTGATTTGACCGCCGCGCTATACGCCGTCCTCCGCGTTGGCGGAGTGGCGGTAGTCACCGATGCCGGACTTGGCATTGGCGGGATGACGAAAGCCATTCGATCGGCAGCTCCGCAATGGATCATAGGTGAGACACCGGGACTATCCTTAGCCCGCGCGACCAACTTACCCGGCAAACGCATCAGCATCCGGACCATGGATCCTGTTGCCCGTCGAGCCTTGGGCCTAAGCGGTTCCATGTATGGTTTTGCTACCGAATACGCCGGTCAACGCTACACACCAACGACAGCCCACCCTGATCCAGAGCCACTTGCGGATGCAGCTGTGCTCTTCACGTCTGGGTCCACCGGGCCTGCCAAAGGGGTGCGGTATACGCACCAAAAATTGTCGGCTCTGACACAACGCCTCCAGACCACACTACAAGTGGTCCCCGGTTCAAGCCTCTTAGCCGGATTTGCGCCCTTTGCACTCCTTGGTCCCGCTATTGGAGCAACCTCAGTCACTCCAAAAATGTCCGTGACCAAACCTGCCACGTTGACGGCTATGGCGCTAGCTGATGCGGCAATTGCGGGTGATACGACGATGATCTTTGCTTCTCCGGCGGCACTGCGCAATGTGGTTGATACAGCCCACGAGCTCAATACAGCCCAGCGAGCCGCACTCGAAAACACCAAAATGCTGCTCTCGGCGGGAGCGCCGGTACCGGTCCACCTCATGAACGAGGTACTCGAACTGGTGCCCAATGCGGAGTTCCACTCGCCCTATGGCATGACAGAATCCCTACTAATTTCCGATATCGATCATCACACTCAACATGCCATCGCCACACAACCGGATCGCGGCGTGTGTGTTGGCAAGCCATTAGACGTCGTGCGCGTCGCGATGGCACCCCTTGACTTTTATGGCCGCTCATCAGATGAGTTGTTAGAAGGCGAAGCAGCCGTAGGGAAACTTTCCGAGATCGTGATTTCCACCCCGCACATGTTGGCGGGCTACGACAAGCTCTACAACACCAACCGTCAAACGCGAGTCGATTCACTCGATGGATTGCAATGGCACCGCACCGGCGACATCGGCCACCTCGATGCCGAGGGTCGGTTGTGGATCGAAGGACGCACACAGCACATCGTCACCCCACCGACGGGCGCCTTGGGCCCCGGTGGGCCAGAAGATGACATTCAACAATTACCTGAGGTGCAACGCGTCGCAATAGTAGGGGTAGGGCCTGTTGGCACCCAAGCCGTGGTGGCCGTGGCGGAACCCAAAGATGCCACCCTCAAACCTGGTTTGGCCCCCACTGAGCTGACCGATACGGTGCGGTCAGCGACCGATATTGAAATCGCCGCCGTCTTGGTGACCGACAGCGTGCCGGTTGATATTCGACATAATTCCAAGATTAACCGGCCGGTACTGGCCCAGTGGGCCGCCGAAGTGCTTGCCGGTGGAAAGGTGCCCGCAACATCATGACAGCTGTTCGACCCGACTTCGAATATGACACGGCAGATTATTCCGGCTACAGCGTTTTGGTAACCGGTGCCTCCGGCGTCCTTGGTTCCGGTGTTGCAAAAGCGTTGGTCGATGCCGGTGCAGCCGTTACTGTGTTACAGCGTTCCCCCTCCGGCTTGGCAGGGGTCCGAGAAATTCAAGGCTCTATAACCAGTCGTGCCGATGTCGCGGCTGCGGTTCAAGTTGTCGATACCGTGGTGCATATTGCTGCCAAAGTGTCGGTGTCCGGCCCGCTAGAGGAGTACGAGCACGTCAATATCGAGGGTACCCGGTTATTGTTAGAAGCCGCCCAACAGGCCGGTGTACAACGCTGGGTCCACATTTCGTCGCCTTCAGTCGCTCACACAGGTACTTCCATTATTGGCGCTAGCGCCGAGCCAGCCGACCCGACCACCGCGCGTGGACACTATGCTGCGACCAAAGCGGCCGGAGAGCTTCTCGCCCTGGAAGCCGACTCCCCCGATTTTCGCGTTCTCGTCTTGCGCCCTCACCTGATGTGGGGCCCAGGCGATACACAACTGACCGAACGTATTATTGACCGAGCCCGACGCAATCGACTGCCCTTACTCGATGGGGGTACAGCACTCGTTGATACGCTCTTTTCCGTTAACGCGGTTGAAGCGATTATTGCTGCGATAGCTGCGGTAGACCGCACGCACGGCGAACCCCTAGTTTTGACCAACGGTCAGCCCCGTCCGATTGGTGAGATGATCCGGCGTATCGCCGTCGCTGGAGGTGCGCAGGAACCCCGCTTGAATCTGCCCTCCGGGCTAGCCAAAACTGCCGGTTCCATCATCGAGTCATTTTGGGACGCCGAGCAGCGCGGAGACGAGCCGCCCATTACTCGATTTCTTGCTGAACAAATGTCAACGGCTCACTGGTTCGACCAACGCCGTACACAGGAAGTGTTGCAGTGGCGTCCTCGAATCTCTCTGGAAGAAGGATTCGAGTTGACACGCCAATACTACAATCCCTAGGCGTCGATTTCCTGACGGTCTAGTTCTTCAGCACCAGAAATGATGAAGTCACGGCGTGGCGCCACATGACGTCCCATGAGGAGTTCGAAAATTTCTTCAGCTTTTTCGAATTCCTCAATGTTTACTCGGCGCAGTGTCCGGTACTTCGGGTCCATAGTGGTCTCGGATAGCTGGTCAGCATCCATTTCACCCAAACCCTTATAGCGCTGGATGGGCTCTTTAATCCTGCGGTCCTCAGCCTCAAGCCGCGCTAGCACCTCATGAAGTTCCTGCTCAGAATAGGTATAGATAATTTCATTAGGTTTGGAACCTGGATTGATGACTTCAATTCGGTGCAGCGGGGGCACTGCCGCATAAACACGTCCTGCTTCAACCATCGGCCGCATGTAGCGGAAGAATAAGGTCAACAACAGGGTCCGAATATGAGCTCCGTCCACATCGGCATCGGTCATCAAGATGACTTTGCCGTATCGTGCTTGCTCTAAATCGAAACTCCGACCGGAGCCGCCACCAATGACTTGGATGAGGGCGGAGGCTTCTGCATTATTCAGCATCTCCCCTACGGAAGCCTTCTGAACGTTGAGAATCTTGCCACGAATAGGCAAGAGGGCCTGAAAATCCGAAGACCGAGCTAGCTTCGCTGTGCCCAGCGCGGAGTCACCTTCAACGATGAACAGTTCGGTGTTCTCCACGTCGTTCGAACGACAGTCGGCTAATTTGGCAGGTAAGGAAGAAGTTTCGAGAGCTGTCTTGCGTCGTTGGTTCTCTTTGGCTGTGCGTGCCATAATGCGCGATTTCATTTCGGCAACGACTTTTTCCAAGAGCCCGTCGACTTGCTGTTTGACGGCACGCTTCCGGGACTGCAGGATTTCAGTTAGTTGGTCACCAACGACCTTCGATACGATCTGTCGTGCGGCAGGAGTCCCAAGGACTTCTTTGGTTTGGCCCTCAAACTGTGGTTCGGCAAGCCGAACCGTGACAATCGCTGTGAGGCCGGCAAGAATGTCTTCTTTTTCGACACGGTCATTACCTGCTTTGAGCCGGCGCGCGTTGCTTTCTACAGCTTTGCGGAAAACGCGTGTCAGTGCCTGTTCAAAACCCGTGTTGTGCGAACCACCTTTTGGCGTCGCGATGATGTTGACGAAGCTGCGGATTTTGGTGTCATAGCCGACATCCCAGCGTAGCGCGACATCAACCTCACATGTACGTTCAACGTCTTGCATTTGTGCTTGGCCGGAACTATCCAGCACTGGCACTCGTTCGGTGAAGTGACCTTCACCGTGCAACCGCCACACGTCGGTCACGGGGTTTAACTGCGATAGGTGCTCGACAAATTCTGTGATCCCACCATCGAATTGGAACACTTCTTCATGAGTCTCGTGCTCCCCGGCAGTCCCAGCTATCCGGCGTTCATCGCGGATAGTGATGCGGAGACCAGGGACAAGAAACGCCGTTTGGCGGGCCCGCTGTCGTAGTTCTTCATAAAGAAAGACGGCTTCTGGTGTAAAGATCTGCGTGTCAGCCCAATAGCGAATCTTGGTGCCTGTTAGGCCTCGCTTCGCTTTACCGATAACCTCGACTTCGGAACCCGATTTCAGCGGAGTAAAATCTGCGTCTGGGCGTGGTTTTCCTTGGTCATCAAACCGGCCGGGCTTGCCCCGTTGAAAACTCAGCTGATGAACTTTCCCGGCACGAGTAACCTGAACGTCGAGACGGGATGACAGTGCATTGACGACTGCGGCGCCGACACCGTGGAGGCCCCCAGCTGCCGCGTACGAATCCGAGCTGAATTTGCCCCCGGCGTGCAGTTTGGTAAATACAACTTCTACGCCCGACAGCCCTGTTCGAGGTTCAATATCTACCGGAATGCCTCGGCCGTTGTCTTCAACTTCAACAGAACCGTCAGCAAACAGCGTGATGTCGATGGATTGACCATAGCCGGCCAGGGCCTCATCGACTGAGTTATCAATGATTTCCCATAGACAATGCATAAGCCCGCGTGAGTCGGTGGAGCCAATGTACATGCCTGGGCGTTTACGCACTGCTTCCAGTCCCTCGAGGACTGAGAGGTTGCGTGCGCTGTACTCGGATGTTGTGACCACGTAGTTCTTAACCCTTTCAGAGGCATTTAGCTTGGCATGCAATACCTGCCCAGATTGCAACCATGTTCATCTGCCGTTTACATTTCGATTGCCACTAGTAACAATAACGGGTTCCTCACCGCCATGCGGGATTTTGAGCCATTCTTGAACTATCAGCCGAATCACTACCTGCCGTGCTTTCGCCGCTCGCGTATGGAGTTCACCAGGTCTTTGCGAAACTCAGCCCAAGTGGCAATATGGATCCACCTGGTTATGGACGCATGACCGTTATTGC
>JAJUIX010000005.1 GCA_029267455.1 Enteractinococcus sp.
AGATCAGATCCGTAGCCTGCTTCACAGCCACCCTGTCTTCCCATGGCGATCACCGCGAGGTCGGCCGGAGCAATTTCACGGTCCCACTTTTGTTGCACATGGTCGTGCACCAGTTCAAGGAGGGCTTCTACCGCAGCCTGATCCGCTGCCGCAAGCGCGGTTGAGACTTGCTGCTGGTCGATCAGCTGACAGGCGTCGGCGAGACTAATGCGGAGAATTTCACGACGTCGTACCAACCGAATATAGCGGGCTGCATCAGGCAGGTGTGGATGACGGCGCAAGAGGGCGGCCAGCTCCGTTTGAATGGTTTCCAAGCTCAGGGGCATCAAGTCCTGATCGCGGTCCATCCAGGCGGCTGCCTGCGGGGTATGTTCGAGCATGTCCGCGATATACCGTGACGACGACAGTACGTGAGCGAGCCGCTCTCCGGCTGCCGATGAGTCACGCAGCATGTGCAAATACCAGTGCGAGCTGCCCACGGATTCACTGATTTTCCGAAACCCCAGCAGTCCCCCATCAGGGTCCGGCCCCGAGGCTAACCAGCCGAGCATGGCCGGCAGAATCTGGCGCTGTAATTTGGCCTGGCGCGACACCCCAGAAGTCAGTGCCTCGATATGGCGAACAGCTCCTTGAGGGTCGCGATAGCCAAGGGCCGCCAAACGCGCCGTGGCTGCTTCAGGCGTCAGGCGCGCGTCATCGGGCGATAACGCAGCAGTTGACGGTAACAGGGGGCGGTAAAAGATTTGCTCAAACAGCGTGCGGTTCGAGTGGATGGTGGCTTTCCAGGCTTTGACGAGTTGTTCGGCGTCTTTGGGCCACCCGTTTTCCATTGACCGGACGCTCCGGGCGAGGACGTACAGGTCGTCTTCGTCCTCGGGCATGGTGTGTGTACGCCGCAATTGCACCAGCTGAATACGATGTTCGAGCAACCGGAGAAATCGGTAGTTATTGGTCATAACCTGGGCATCACTTGGGCCGATATAACTGCCGGCCTGGAGCGCTTCGAGCGCATTCTCGGTCGCTCTGACCCGCAACTCGGGATCCGTTTTCCCATGCACCAGCTGTAGCAATTGGGCGGGGAATTCGACGTCGCGCAGTCCGCCCGGTCCCAGTTTGATTTCGCGGTCACGTTGTTCGTGGCTGATGTGGTCAATCACCCGGTTGCGCATACGCTGTACCTGCCGGACGAAACCGTCACGCGTTGAGGCTTGCCACACCATGGGGGTTATGGCCTCGAGATAGCGTTGACCCAGCCGCTGATCACCCGCCACCGGTCGGGCTTTCAGCAGTGCCTGGAACTCCCATGTGTGAGCCCAGCGCTGATAATACTCGAGGTGTGAGGCGACCGTACGAGACAGCACACCGTCCTGGCCTTCGGGCCGTAGATTTGTATCCACTTCCCATAATCCGGGTTCTCGAGCCGGCTGGTTGATGACGGTGGAAATCCCGGCGGCAAGTTCCGCGGCGATGTCTGCGGTAGTTTCTCGGCTCAGCTCTGAATCTTCTATGACGTCGTGTACGAAAATGACGTCGACGTCGGAAAAGTAATTGAGCTCGCGGGCGCCGCACTTGCCCATGGCAATAACGCTCAGCTGTACTTCGTTTGTGGCAGCGAAACGTTCGAGAGTCTCGGCGCGCGAAACCGCTAATGCCGCTTCTAACGTGGCCGTTGCCAAATCGGAAAGCCACACCGATACTTTGGGCTGTAGCATCACCGGATCCGCGGCGATGAGGTCTTCGACGGTAATGGCCACCAACTGCCGACGGTATTGGACACGTAAGGCGACGGAGGCATCTTTGCCGGTCAATTTGGCCACTGGGAGATCCGCTGTCGGATCAGCTTCTACCGCCTGCAGCATGATTGCGCGCAGCTCGGTAGCGGCGTCTCGAAGATTCCCGTGGTCATCAACCAGTCCCCCACAGGCCGGGGTGGTCTCAACATCCGGGTGGCGAAAGATATCCAAGTGCTCGGAGCGCCGGATGAGAAATTCCCCCAGCGCTTCGGAGGCACCCAGCAACCGGAGCAGCGGACGCGCCCGTCCCTCGGCCACTAACTCACGAACGCTTGGGTCGCGTTCGATCAGTCGGATCAGCAGTAATAGGGCTAAATCCGGGTTGGGGGCAACAGCGAGTTGGTCTAACAACTGTTCTGGGTCCAGCTGGGCCAGTTCTTTGGAGAATAGCAGCGATTCGGCGCGCGAAAGATCACGCAGACCAGCCGACACGAGGCGTAGCTGGCTGACCGGCTGACTCATACGGCATCCAGATAGCGACGAATTTCATAGGGCGAGACATTCACCCGGTATTCATCCCACTCAGCACGTTTCGTGCGCAAAAAGGACTGGAAAACCGTCTCGCCCAGCACATCGGCAACGAATTCGGATTCTTCTAGCACTCCGATCGCATCGTGCAAGGTAGTGGGCAGCGAACCGTGGCCCATAAGTATGCGCTCGCGGGTGGTTAACATGGTGATGTCATCATCGGCGGCTTCCGGTAGCTCATATTCTTCTTCGATGCCTTTGAGGCCGGCCGAGATCAATAGCGCATACGTCAGGTACGGGTTAGCAGCTGAGTCGATACCCCGGTATTCCACACGTGCTGAACCGGCCTTATTCGGTTTGTGTAGCGGGATGCGGACAAGGGCGGAACGGTTGTTATGGCCCCAGGACACATATGATGGTGCTTCTTTCCCACCCCATAAACGTTTATAGGAGTTCACGAATTGGTGGGTCACCGCAGTAATTTCGGCTGAATGGCGCAGCATGCCGGCAATGAATCGTCGAGCGGTAGTGGAAAGCTGATACTCGGCGCCCGGTTCATAGAAAGCATTCGCGTCAGATTCGAATAATGAAAAGTGCGTGTGCAGGGCCGACCCGGGCTGAGAGCCCAGCGGTTTGGGCATGAATGAAGCGTGCAGATTTTGAAGTGTGGCAACCTCTTTGATCACGGTGCGAGCCGTCATAATATTATCCGCTGTCGTCAGGGCATCGGCGACCCGCAGATCAATTTCGTTTTGTCCCGAGCCAGCTTCATGGTGGGAAAATTCCACTGAGATCCCGACAGCTTCGAGCATCGAGACGGCCTCGCGACGGAAATCCTGGGCTACCCCACCCGGCACGTGGTCGAAATAGCCCGCATTATCGACGGGCACCGGGGCGCCCTGTTCGTCTTGGAGCCCGGCCTGGAACAGGTAGAACTCGATTTCGGGGTGTAAATAACAGCTGAACCCCATATCAGCTGCGTGTTCCAGCGTCCGGCGCAGCACGTGCCGCGGGTCTGCCATGGACGGCTCGCCGTCGGGCATATTGACGTCGCAAAACATGCGCGAGGTTTGTTCCTCATCGCCGCGCCACGGCAAGATTTGGAACGTGGTGGGATCGGGTTGTAACAGCATGTCAGATTCAAAGATGCGGGTGAACCCATCAATTGACGAGCCATCGAAACCCAGTCCTTCCGAAAAGGCGTATTCGACTTCTGCCGGTGCCAGGGCGACAGATTTCAAAGCACCGACCACATCCGTGAACCACAGGCGGATAAACCGAACGTCACGGTCTTCCAGGGTTCGTAAAACGTATTCTTGCTGGCGGTCCATGATTTCGAGGTCTCTTCCTGACAAATACTTGGGGTCACCTACCACAATAGCAATGTGACGTTAGACTATGGGCATGGTTGAATCCCCTTACTCTGTTTTAAAGAAGACTCCCGCCCGCTACCGGACCGTTCACTTCCAACAGATCAAGGACGCCGGCGGTAAGTTTGCGATGCTCACGTGCTATGACGCGCTCACCGCCGCCATTTTTGACGACGCCGGAGTTGAAACCCTGCTCATCGGCGATTCGTTAGGCAACGTTGTCCAAGGCAAGAACTCCACCCTGAGTGTGACGATGGAAGACATGATCACCTTTTCCAAGGCGGTCGTTGCCGGAACGAACCGCGCATTTGTGCTGGCTGATCTGCCATTTGGTTCATATGAGGCATCCGTCGAGCAGGCCGTAACCTCGGGTATTCGCCTGGTCAAAGAAACCGGGATAGCGGCAATCAAGATGGAAGGCGGCGTAGAATACGCCGAACACATTAAAGCCCTCACCGCAGCGGGTGTACCGGTAGTAGCCCATACGGGTTTCACTCCGCAATCTGAACACGTCCTTGGTGGCTACCGAGTCCAAGGTCGTGAGGACGATGCTGCCCAGCAGATGGTCGACGAAGCCTTGGCGCTCCAGGACGCCGGGGCCATTATGTTGTTGATGGAGATGGTTCCCGCCGAGGTCTCCGCAGCCGTGGATCAAGCGCTAACCATTCCCACCGTAGGGATCGGCGCCGGAAATGCCACCACCGGCCAGGTGTTGGTCTGGCAGGATGCTTTCGGGTTGAACCGCGGTCGGGTTCCCTCCTTTGTCAAGCAGTACGCCGACGTCGGGCAGGTTCTGTCAGACGCTGCAAGACAATACCGCGAAGACGTCTTGCAGGTGAAGTTCCCGGACAGCGAGCACAGCTTCTAGCGAGTTTTACCAGTCGTCGTCTTCTTCGTCTTCTTCGTCCCAAGCGCGGTTGCGCTCTTCGTAGGTGGCTAGGGCATTTGCGGCTTCCTCTCGGGTGGCAAACGGACCAATGCGGTCAATTGCCATGGACTTCGGGCCCTCTTCGACCTCGCCGGTTTTGACGTTATACCAGTAGCGTTTTTCTTCAGTCATACTTCTTTCATACCAGATGATCGCACAGGCCAGATAGACTAAATCCATGACCTTTACACCTCCCCACCTCGAAACCCGTGCCTCAGTAGAGCCCGGTTCACCGAATTCGCATAATCATCCGGTTGACTCCCCACCGCGTCCCGGTAAAGGCTCTAAGGCGCCGAAGGGACGGCTGACTCCGGGATATGTCGCTCCCCAGCTACCGGTTCCCGACCACATCGAGCGACCAGACTATGTGGGTAAAAAGGATGCGATCGAGGGGCAACACGGTGACGTCTATGATGCTGACGGCATCGCCAAGATTCGCGCCGCCGGTCGACTGGCTGCGCAGGCCATGAACGTAGTAGCGCAGTATATTCGCCCGGGGATTACTACCGCGGAGCTGGACAAAATTGGCCACGAGTTCATTATTGCGCACGATGCCTGGCCATCGACGCTGGGATATAAAGAGTTTCCGAAATCCATGACTACTTCACTCAACGAAGTGATTTGTCACGGTATCCCGGACGATACCGTGCTGGAAGACGGTGACATCATTAACATTGATATCACCGTCTACAAGGATGGTCACCACGGGGACCACAACAAGACGTTCTTGGTTGGCGATGTGGATGAGGAATCTCGTCTCCTAGTCGAACGCACCGAGAAAGCTTTAGAGCGCGCGATCAAGGCGGTCAAACCGGGCCGGGAAATTAATGTCATCGGTCGCGTGATTGAAACCTATGCAAAACGTTTCGGGTACGGGGTAGTCAAGGACTTCGTGGGACACGGAGTCGGCCGGGAGTTCCATTCAGGGCTCATCGTGCCGCACTATGATACTGCGCCGCGCCATAACGAAGTGATGGTGCCAGGGATGGTCTTTACCATCGAACCAATGTTGACCTTAGGTGATATTGCCTGGGAACTCTGGGATGACGGTTGGACCGTGACCACAAAAGATAGACAACGCAGTGCGCAGTTTGAACACACTATTGCGGTGACTCACGACGGCGCGGAAATTCTCACGCTCGCCGAATAATCGGTTTGAGTGCAGTGTACCGGTGGTGGGCTGGCTTCCCCTTCCAGCCCACCACCGGAAATGTTAACGGGTAAACAGTTTAGCTTGTAGCGGCTCTTGAACGTTCGGCCGTTCTCGCAAATCTTGTATCGCTTTTTCGAAGTCGTCTAAATTATCGAAGTCCTGGTAGACAGATGCAAATCGTAAATAGGCAATCTGATCAAGCCGACGCAACGGACCGAGGATAGCCAGCCCAACTTCATGGGCATCCACTTCAGCATGGCCGGTGGCACGGATTGCTTCTTCAACCTCTTGGGCTAATTTCGCTAGATCATCGTTATCTACCGGTCGTCCTTGACAGGCTTTTCGCACGCCATTGATAACTTTGGCCCTATCAAAGGGTTCGGCGACTCCGGAACGTTTGATGACACTCAGCGAGGTGGTCTCCATAGTGGTGAAGCGTTTATCGCAGGAGCGACATTCACGGCGACGACGGATAGCTGAACCGTCGTCTAAAGACCGAGAGTCAACCACTCGGGATTCTTCATGTCGACAAAACGGACAGTGCATTGGGGAAGGAACCTCTCTACGAATTCGGTCTAAGCAAATACTACCCCTACATATTGTTGCACTTCAACCCTGGTAGCTACTATATGTTGTGGCCACCAGGGTGAGAGAGCGCAAGACCGGGGAGAGCTTGCTCCGGATTATTCGAGGCACGAGGGTCCTAGTAGAACTTTCAGATCCCCGTAGAGAGCCGGATTGGGATTGACTTTATACTGAGGTCCCACACGCATAATCTCCATTGTCAAGTTTCCGACAAGTTTGATATTGACGTCGGTGGTACCCGAGTGACTTCGCAAAATGTCACCAAGTTGTCGAATCAGCGGTTCGGTGGCTTTATACGAGGGGATCGTCAGGTTCAGCGGCCCATCGGCTCCCATATCGGTTGTATCGATGATGGTCATTTCTTGAGCCGAAACGACGACCGAGCCATCATCACGCCGTTGAACTCGACCTTTGATTGACACCACGAGGTCCTCGGCGATGACACTGGAAATGGGCTCATAGACCCGACCGAAGAACATTACATCGATGGATGCCGCGAGGTCTTCGACTTCAGCTCTGGCATATGGATTACCGGAAGTTTTGGCGACTCGGCGTTCAAGCGAAGTGATGAGCCCTGCAATGGTGACGAAAGAGCCATCGGCAGGTCCGTCATCGTCCAATATCTGGCTTACCGTATGGTCAGCGTGCTGATCTAGGACTTGTTCCAATCCTTGCAAAGGGTGGTCGGAAACATAGAGACCGATCATCTCTCGTTCAAAGGCGAGTTTGGTTTTCTTATCCCACTCGGGCAACTCAGGAACTGTAATTCCGAAACCAGTGTCAATGCCGGTATCTTCCTCCTCTTCGAGCAATGAGAAGAAGTCGAATTGGTTATTGGCTTCCTGACGTTTTTGGACCATGGAAGCATCCACGGCTTCTTCATGCACCGCCAGCAATGCACGGCGCGTGTAGTTCAGCGAATCAAAACCACCGGCTTTGATGATGGATTCAATCGTGCGCTTATTGCACACTTCCTGCGGAACTTTCTTAAAGAAGTCCTGGAACGAGGTAAAGGCACCCTGCTCTTCGCGAGCTTTGACCATCCCCTCAACCACGTGGGCACCAACGTTGCGCACGGCGCCCATACCGAAACGAATATCGTCCCCCACCGGGGTGAAGTTCTGGGCTGATTCATTGACATCGGGTGGCAGAACTTTGATATTCATCCGGCGGCACTCGTTCAAATACAGCGCCAGCTTATCCTTGTCGTGTGACACCGAAGTCAGCAAGGCAGCCATATACTCGGCGGGATAGTGCGCTTTGAGATACGCGGTCCAGTAAGACACTACTCCGTACGCTGCAGAGTGTGCCTTGTTGAACGCGTAGTCCGAGAAAGGCAGAAGAATATCCCAAAGGGCGGTGATGGCTTCTTGAGAGTAGCCATTGTCCAGCATCCCCTGCTGGAAGCTGACGTATTGTTTGTCGAGCTCTTCCTTCTTCTTTTTCCCCATGGCGCGGCGCAGAATATCTGCTTGCCCCAGAGTGTAACCGGCTACCTTTTGAGCAATCGACATGACCTGCTCCTGATACACGATCAGGCCGTGGGTCACATCGAGAATGTCAGCCAGCGGTTCTTCCAATTCAGGGTGAATTGGTGTGACTTCTTGCAGGCCATTTTTGCGCAGTGCATAGTTGTTGTGCGAGTTGGCGCCCATCGGACCCGGCCGGTAAAGCGCCAAGGTCGCGGAAATATCTTCGAAGTTATCCGGACGCATGAGTTTCAACAGCGAACGCATGGGTCCACCATCGAGCTGGAATACTCCGAGCGTATCGCCGCGAGCTAGAAGGTCGTAAGAGGCTTTGTCATCCAGGTCTAGGCTCTCGAGATCCAAGGTGAAACCCTGGTTGGCCTCAATATTTTCAACAGCGTCGGAAATGACCGTGAGGTTTCGCAACCCCAGAAAGTCCATCTTGATGAGGCCAAGGGCTTCTGCCGTCGGGTAATCGAATTGTGTGATCACCTGACGATCTACTAACCGCCGCATCAAGGGAATGATGTCGATGATGGGATCAGAAGACATGATCACACCGGCAGCGTGAACGCCCCACTGGCGGATCAGGCCCTCAAGTCCCTTAGCTGTTTCAAATACCTCTTGAGTTTCCGGATCTGTTTGGAGTAATTCGCGGAAGTCCGCGGCCTCGGAATACCGGGGCGCTTCTGGGTTTTCGATATCTGCCAGCGGGATGTCTTTGGCCATGACCGCTGGCGGCAGGGCCTTGGTGAGCTGGTCCCCCATCGAGAAGGGCTTACCCAACACACGCGCAGCATCTTTGAGAGCTTGTTTGGTTTTAATCGTTCCGTAGGTGACGATCATGGCCACACGCTCGTCACCGTATTTTTCCGTGACGTACTCGATGACTTCGTTACGGCGCCGATCGTCAAAGTCCACATCGAAGTCCGGCATCGACACGCGATCGGGGTTGAGGAAGCGCTCGAAAATAAGACCGTGTTTGAGCGGATCGAGCTCAGTAATTCTTAACGCGTAGGCCACCATGGAACCGGCACCAGAGCCGCGGCCAGGTCCAACACGAATGCCTTGTTCTTTAGCCCAGTTGATGAAGTCGGCCACCACCAAAAAGTAGCCCGGAAAGCCCATGTTGATGATGACGTCAAGTTCGTAGTCGGCTTGCTCTTGCACGTGGGCCGGCACGCCCTCGGGGTAACGAAAGCGTAAGCCTTTATTGACTTCTTTGATCAGCCAGCTGGTCTCATCCTCACCTGGTGGGGTGGGGAATTTTGGCATGTAGTTGGCTTCGGTATTGAAACTAACTTCGCACTGTTCTGCAATCAGCAGGGTGTTGTCTATAGCGTCGGGCATATCAGAGAACAGTGCGCGCATTTCTGCAGCAGACTTCAGGTAGTAGTCGTTACCCGAGAATGCGAACCGTGAGCCACCTTCGTCGTAGGTGGGTTCACTCAGTTTTGACCCAGATTGTAGCGCCAACAACGCTTCGTGGTGTTTGGCATCGTGCTGGTGGGTGTAATGCAGGTCGTTGGTGGCCACTAGGGGCAGATTAAGCTCCTTGGCTATCTGCATCAGGTCGCCGAGGACTCTGCGTTCAATTTCCAGTCCGTGCTGCATCACTTCTACATAGAAGTTTTCTTTACCGAAAATATCCCGGAATTCCGCAGCCGCATCCAGAGCTTCTTGATATTGCCCCAGTCGCAAGCGAGTTTGGACTTCACCCGAAGGGCAGCCGGTGGTGGCGATGATGCCTTCCGAATATTCGCTGAGTAATTCACGGTCAATCCGAGGCCACTTCGCATAGACCGAATCCAGGGAGGCGTGGGATCCCATCCGAAAAAGGTTATGCATCCCTGTGTTGTTTTTCGACAACAACGTCATGTGAGTGTAAGCGCCACTGCCAGAAACGTCGTCACCACGTTGGTCCGGATCGCCCCACCGGACGCGAGTTTTATCCGTTCGATGTTGGTGACCAGGTGCTAAATAGGCTTCCATGCCGATGATGGGTTTGATGCCGTATTGCTGGGCCTTATTCCAAAAGTCGAACGCACCAAAGAGATACCCGTGGTCTGTAATAGCCAGGGCTTCTTGCCCAAGCCGATTCGCCTCGGTAAAGAGTTCATCGAGTTTGGCGGCACCATCGAGCATGGAATACTCGGTGTGCGTGTGAAGGTGCACGAAGCCATCGCGTTTACCCGTAGATCCACCGGCCAAGAGTGTGTCAACCTCCAACTTCATGACGGACTAGCGAAAGTCAGTCTAGCCCTAGTATCGTAAACGTTCCAACGCGTATTGCAGGTCCGAAGGGTATGGCGAGGTATAACTCACATACTGCCCGGTGACGGGATGCGCGAACCCAAGGCCTACGGCATGTAACCACTGTCGAGTCAGCCCCAGTTCAGCTGCTAGCCCAGCATCAGCTCCGTAGGTTAAATCTCCCACCAAAGGGTGGTTAAGAGCCGAAAAGTGCACTCTGATCTGGTGCGTTCTTCCGGTTAGCAGCCTCACATTCACCAGGGTTGCGGTACCAAACGACTCGAGGGTTTCATATATGGTGATCGCATCTTTTCCACCTTCAACAACCCCGAAACGCCATTCATAACCGGGTTGGCGATCAATCGGAGCGTTGATGGTGCCGTTGAGAGGGTCAGGTAACCCCTCGATCAGAGCATGGTAGTTGCGCTTCGGCGTGCGATCGTGGAAGGCCTGTTTTAGGCGGCTATAGGCAATCTCAGTTTTCGCGACGACCATGAGCCCGGAAGTACCAACGTCTAGACGCTGCACAATGCCTTTTCGTTCGGGCGGACCGGAGGTTGCCACGTCAATTCCCAGGGCTGCTAAGCCACCAACGACCGTGGGTCCACGCCATCCTTGGGATGGGTGGGCAGCCACGCCGACGGGCTTATCGATGATCACAAAGTGCTCTTCGTCTGCAACCACGGTGAGATCTTGCACGAGTTCAGGTTTCACCTCTAATGGATCCGGATCATCAGGGAATGTCACGGTCACGATATCACCAGGGACGACTTTGGTGGACTTTACTGCCGGCACCGAGTTGACCGTCACCAGCCCGCGTTGGATCCACTGGGCGGCTTTGGTTCGAGAAATATCAGCAATCTTCGCGACCGCGGCATCGGCCCGGCCCCGTTGCTGTACCTCTACCGAACGAGACGAAGGTTCAGAAGTCCCCATATGACTCTAGTCAGAACTTTCCGTGGGGGCGGCTTGATCCGAAGTCTCTGGTCTTCCATCCAATGTCTTGCCCCGCATGACAAGAACGACGATAACGCCGATGGAGACCACAATACATGAGTCAGCCACGTTGAAAATCGCGAAATTCGGTACCGAAATGAAATCAATTACGTGCCCAACACCAAAACCTGGTTCACGGAATAGTCGGTCCGTGAGGTTTCCTGCTATACCACCGGCCAGTGCACCGAGGGTGATCAGCCATGGTGTGGTTCGGGCGCGAAATACGATCAGATAAAGAACCACAACCAGCCCTACTGCCTGGATAATGGTGAAAATCCAGGTGAAATCAGTACCGATCGAGAAGGCAGCTCCAGGATTGCGAATGAAATGCCAGCTCAGCAATGGTTCTAAGACCGGGATGCGTTCGCCTTCTTGCATCGTCGCCAGCACGGCTTCCTTGGACCACAGGTCTGCAATATAGGCCACGACCAGGGGGATCAAGGCGATCCACCATCTTCGTTGTGGCACGTCGTGTTGTGGGTGAGCCACTATCTTCTCCTCTGGCGGCTATGACATGCGGTGCCAAATATAATGGTCGGCTATTGACAAAATAGCCGACCATTATCGTGGCAAAGACAACGTAGCAGACGTTGTCTTGTAGCGCCAAAGTTATTCTGTGACTCGTGCCTGCGAATCGAGATCTTTGAGTTGGTTTTCGATAAATGAACGAAGTCGTGAACGGTAGTCACGTTCGAAGCCGCGGAGTTCTTCGACTTCGCGTTCCAGAACGGTCTTGCGTTTTTCAAAGTCTTCAAGGGTCTTACGGGATGTCTCTTGTGCTTCTGTGACCAGGCGGTTCGCTTCACGTTCCGCTTCAGCAATAATCTCGTCGCGTTTACGCTCGCCCTCGGCGACGTACTCGTCATGGAGGCGTTGTGCCATGGCCAGCACACCGGCAGCTGATTCAGCAGTAGATTCAGTTGAGGATTCTGGCGCGGCAGCAGGGGCAGCCGGCTGAACGACCTCTGGCTCCGGAGCGACAACCTCTTCGGCCTCTGGTTCGGCTTCGACCACCGGTAAATCGGCGGCTGTCGCCATGTCTTCTTCGCCACCATCGGCTGGAACTGGGGCTGGTACCGGTGCAGCTTCCCCGGTCTGAGCTTCGAGCTCTGCCACCTGACGCCGCAAGTCATCGTTCTCTTGATTCAGACGGCGCAATTCCTCAACGATCTCATCAAGAAAATCGTCTACTTCGTCTTGGTCGTAGCCTTCACGAAACTTCGTGACTTGGAATTTCTTATTGACTACATCTTCCGGCGTGAGAGCCATGTGGTCACCCCAATTACTTGGTCATGTACAAAACTAGAAAACTATCGTTCTCTCATGAGCAACTCAAGTCCACGACTCGAAGCTACTTATGTTTCTCTTGCTTACAATAGCACCGTGTCTCGCTAAACGAGTAGTCTACGCGGCCGTTACAGTAAAATATTCAACTTTTTTAGCAATATTACTTGATAAACGTCATCCTGTTGCACCCTGAAACGCGACGAGACGGATGATCATGACAATAAAGAACACAACAATAAATGACAAATCGAGTGAAACAGGCCCAAGACGTAATGGGGGGATGAACCGGCGGAAAAAGCGCAGAGGCGGATCAGTCAAAGTCATGACGATTTCAGCAATAATGAGGTTAAGACCGCGCGGTCTCCAGTCACGTACAAAAGCGCTCACCAAAGAATAGAGGATTCGCACTACGAGGATGAAGAAGTAAATGGTGGTTACCAAATACAGCAAGGTCCAAAGTAATTGCACGAGTCCTCAGTTTCTTCGATATTGTGTGATATTCGCGGGCGCTCTCTAGGCCTGGTCGAAGAAGTCTTCATCCTGGTTTGCGGCTGAGTGACCATCAACGACATTCTCCACGTTAGTGGGTGTCAACAGGAACACTTTATTCGTGACCCTTTCGATGGCGCCCCGCAAGCCAAATGCAAGTCCTGCTGAGAAATCCACCAACCGCTTCGCTTCAGATTCCGCCATGTCAGTGACGTTAATGATCACGGGCATGCCGGATCGTATTGCTTCACCGATCAGCTTGGCGTCATTATAAGAACGCGGGTGGATAGTACGCAATTGATGCACTTCAGCGCTTTCCTCTCGGGACTGGACCACACGTTTAATAGGTGTGACCGGCGCACGGTAATCGTCGTCATCCTTATCTGGCACTGCTCGTGGTCCAGTTGGTTCCGACTCTACCGGCTTGACAGGTTCTGGTGCGGCTGCCGACGCCGTCGGTTTGGCCGCGGCATCAGCTACTGCTGGACTCGCATTGCGTTCTTCTTCGAGAAGTTCTTGTTCATAGGCTTCGTCACTATCAGCCAGACCCATTCGGATCATGGCCTTTTTGAATCCGCTAACCATGCGCACCTCAAATCCTTGATGGTTCTAGGACACTATCGACCCTAGTAGACAAACACTCCAAATCAGGGGAAATACGCGACGTTATCCGGTGTGTCGTAGCTCATTGTCGTGTTTTTGTGGACTTCCAGACAAAACCGGCAATGCGTCCAGCGCCGGGCTGGCGTCTGTGAGAATAAAACTGTTCATTGGTGAAAGTGCAATCATTGATCCGATAGACCTCAACGTCAGCAGCTTCAAGGATGCCTTCGGCAGCAGCTGGAAGGTCTAGTGCCGGAGTTCCCCATGTGGTTTCGGAAGCGATATTCGAGTAATGGTGAGCTGCCTGCTGACGCATTTCTGCTGGAACTTCATAGCAGCTTCCACAAATGCTGGGTCCTATCACCGCTTTGATGCGTCCACGACCACCGCGATCCAGTGCACGTAACCGTTCGACAGTCTTTTCAAGAATGCCCCCTAATAACCCAACTCGGCCAGCATGTGCGATTGCGGCGGGACCGTAATCGGTGCTGAAGGCGATGGGCATACAGTCGGCCACCAAGATCGCCATGGGAGCTGTACCAGATACCGAGACGATAGCATCTGCATCCCCAAGAGTTGGTTGACTTTCCCAACCATCTGGCCCAGCTTCAACTACCGTCGTGGAATGTATTTGCGATACGAATCTGGTGGTACCCGGAGTGATACCTAATGCCTCTTCTACCGCGCGCCGATGTTGCTTGGTATCCTCTGGTGTCTCGGATTCGGCCAGCACCGTGGTAGACATGTTGCCGGCGTTGACTGTCGTAAATGCCACCTCGTGCCAGAGATCAAGGTGGTATGGCTGAATCAGGTTTTTACTTGAGGAAGTCTGGGACATCAAGGTCGTCGTTGCGCTTATTCGAGGACTCCACGACTGTCGGCAATGGCTCGACGTTTGATTCCTGAGTTTCCTCTTCCTGAGGGCTTGCGAAAGATTCCGATGCAGTTGCAGGTTCGGTGGTTTCTGGACCACTAACCGGACTGATAGATGCCACGGGAGCGACAGGTGAGGCCACCTGGGTCTGTGGAGTCTCGTGGTTGGCGGCCACTGGATCGTCAAAGCCTGCAGCAATAACGGTGACACGGACTTCATCACCAAGATTGTCGGAGATGACGGCACCAAAGATAATATTGGCTTCGGGGTGGGCAACTTCTTGAACCATGCGGGCTGCTTCGTTGATCTCGAACAGGCCCATGTCGGTGCCACCCTGAATCGACAGCAGCACGCCGTGAGCGCCGTCAATGGAAGCTTCGAGTAGTGGTGAAGCAATAGCAGCTTCAGTGGCTTCAACAGCGCGGTTTTCACCTTGGGCCGCACCCAAGCCCATCAGAGCGGAACCAGCACCCTGCATCACGGATTTCACGTCAGCGAAGTCGAGGTTAATTAGGCCGGCCGTGGTGATCAGATCGGTAATACCCTGAACGCCGGATAGCAGTACCTTATCGGCCTCTTCGAAGGCTTCCATGATGGAGATAGAGCGATCGGAAATTGACAACAGGCGATCGTTCGGGATCACGATCAGGGTGTCAACTTCATCGCGGAGCGCTTCAATGCCCGATTCAGCATTTGTGGCACGACGGCGACCTTCGAAGGTGAAAGGCCGAGTGACTACACCGATGGTGAGAGCGCCGAGTGAACGCGCAACTCGCGCCACCACGGGGGCAGCACCGGTTCCGGTTCCGCCTCCTTCACCTGCGGTGACAAACACCATGTCGGCGCCTTTAAGAGCAGCTTCGATCTCTTCAACGTGGTCTTCGGCGGCTTGTCGGCCAACTTCGGGGTCGGCACCTGCACCTAGACCGCGAGTCAGTTCGCGTCCGACGTCCAACTTCACTTCGGCAGAGGACATCAGCAGGGCCTGCGCGTCAGTATTGATAGCAATAAATTCAACGCCGCGCAATCCGACATCGATCATTCGATTGACAGCGTTCACGCCGCCGCCGCCGACACCAACAACTTTGATGACGGCCAGGTAGTTCTGGGGTGAGGTCACGATATGATCCCTATTCTGCGTTCGTGGTGGGACGAAGTTCCAGCTGCGTCCAAGATTCCTTCATTAGCTCACGATATGCTCACACGTTCAGCTGGGCAATGACCCGGGGCCGTGTGTCGTCACGATCGTGCAAATTTGCGCCGGTTTTTACCGTGTGACCGGGAAATCTGGTGCTGATACATCATACTCGGAGATTTCGGCTGCTTGTGCTTTATCGAGGCCCAAAAGTGCCTCTAAAACCTGAACTTTCTTGTCAGCCTGGGTATTATTGCCCCACATTACGGTTTTGCCGGAGCTCAGTTCGAGTTCGATCGAGTCAATCGAAGATCCGGAGGCTGCTCGAACCTGATCGCGCAGATCGTCCGGTAAGGAGCCCAGGACTTCAGTAATCGTGTCGAAAACCTCTTGATCGGCAACGTCCGAGGCAGAAGCCACCACGGGCAGATCAAATTCCTGGGCTTTTTTTGCGGGTATCTCCGCGAGCTCCACGCCCGCTTCGGAGAACACCACGTATTGTTTGCCGCGGGGACTCATGGCCACGGGTGTGTGTTCGTTGACGATGACAACGAGTCCATGCGGTGGTTCTGCTCGCAAGCTCACGTCATCCACCGCCGGGGTATCGGCAAATAATTCCGTGACACTGCGGTCGCTCACCTGGGGTAATGGC